>NZ_JBTNDB010000008.1:0-148601 GCF_054511175.1 Arthrobacter sp. Sr24
GATGTGGGAGAGTAGGACACCGCCGGACAACCAGTAAGGGTAGAGGCCCCGCACACAGTGCGGGGCCTCCCCACATTAACAAACAAGTAACGGCCACCCACGCGGTGGCCACACCTGTTTAACGGCGCTCACGCTATCGCGGCTAGGCGGCGCTCTGTGGGACCCACCGGCGCCGCCTAGCGCCACTACCTCAGGATAATATCCGTGGCCGTCGCAGGGGACTGACCCGTGGAAACAAAACCTGAGACGTTGGCCTGTGGGTGCTTGATAATGTCCGTGACCGAGCCTAGATGCCTGGACAGGTCAACCTTGTCCTCAGGTGCGGCCAGTAGGAGCTGGAAGCCGAACTCCTGCAACGCATTGATGCCGGCCCCCGCGTACTCAGAGTTGGCCTGAATGAAGGCCTCATCGATCATGACGGTGCCGTAGGTGCTGTATCCCTGTACATCGATTCCCAGCTGATAGGCCAACGCGGCACCCATGATGAAGGATGTGAAACGCTGACCTTCGCCACCAGAGAGGGTACCGGGTTCTAGGCCCATCTCAACTTCACCGTTAGGCCGGTGTTCGTTGCAGCTAATGGTGACATGCTGACGTACATCCAAGACGGTATCAGCCCAATGGGCCAACGCTGGATCTGCCAGAGCATTCACCAAACGCTCAAGCTGCTGATAACTCGAAGCCATGGTTTCCTCGGTGGCCTGAGTGTAAGCGTTACCCAGCGCCTCCTTGAGTTCTTGGCGGAATACTCGCGCCTCCTCCGGAATGCTGGTCTTGACCTCCAGCCGCAGGCGGCTCCCCTTCTCAAAGGGAACATCCTCCAAGATCTGGTTCAGAGGCAGGATGCGCTCCTCGATGGAGCGGCGTTCTTCCTCGAGTAGCTGCAAGAGGTCAGAAAAGCGCTCGTACGACCGGTTGTTGAAATATTCTTTGAATTCGTCTTGGCGCTGCGGCAGTCCATCGGAAACGATGCGCGCATACAATTCTTCGTAGTGAGGTGCGGCCTCCGCGCCCGCGCCATGGCTTGCGCTCATGGAAGGACCGAACTGGCGGGCAAAGGCCTTGAAGATTTCGTTCAGTGCCCCTTCCGTGCGGAATTGACGCTCCTTGATGGTGGCAATGCGCTCACTCAAGTCCACAGCGACATGGCTCAAAAGAACCTCTAGCTCGTCCAAAGTGGCGGGCTCACCGTCACTTAGATAAGGAGCGAATGCTTCTTGCGCCCAGTCCTCTGCTGTATTTGCAGGGGATCCCGCAGGGGATCCTCCAGCTAGCACGCTTTGGACAGAAGCTAGGTCCTTCTCAATACTGGAGAGATCGTGGTGCAGCACAGCCACGCGGCCCACTGCCGCTTCTAGTTCAGCTTGGGCGGCCGTGAGGGAATCCCGCAGTTGTGCCAGTGTGGTGCTGCCGGCAATGGTCTGTTCCAGCGTTGCCTGCAACCCTGCAAGAGATGCAGCATGTGCCGCCGAATCCAACTGCTCGAAGCTCCTGTCATCTTCGGCAATCCGCTTAAGAGTAGATAACTTGCGCGACGAGCTGTCCTTGGCCAAGCTGCTTTGCGTTGCCAAGGCATCCGCAGCAGCCTGTTCGGCGGCGAGGAGCCCCGCTTGCTCTTCCAGTTCAGCAATCTTGGCCACATTGTTGAACCCGAGCAGGTAGTCAGAAGGGTTGATGGTGCGAGTGTCCCGCTCGAACAGCGACGAGCTAAGCTTCAGCGTTCCAGCCCGGGAAACTGCCTTTCCGTGATCGTGCAGCTGCGCATCGTCGTCCACACAAGTGAATGCAAAGTCGCCGGCGATCTTCTCGCGAAGCCAGGATCCGGCGTCGGAGGCGTGAAAATCAAGTTTGGTGACAAGGTGCGCGCGCCCAGCCTTGGCCGGCTTCGCGGGCACGCCGAGATCGATCCAGCGCAGCTTTCCATGCCCCTCAAGGGAATTGATGGCGGCAGTCACGGCGGCGATATCGGCGCCACGGACCAGCAACGTGGTAGCCAGTGAGCGCAGCACCTTCTCCGCCGCTGGGCGCCACGCACCGTGCTCGCTGCCAATATCCACGAGCTCACCAGCGAACGGCATGTCCTCAACGTCCAAGCCGGTCGCGGCGCAAATGGCGCGCCGGGCGGCAGCACTGCGCGAGTCAATGTTGGATCCACGGCGCTGATAGGCGGTAATCTCGGCTCGTAGTGCAGCCTCCTGCGCCTTGACGTTTACGCTGGTCGCCACGGACTGGTACTCGAGGGCACGCGCCGAGGAGGTCTCCTCCTGTTGATGTTCGACGCCGGCTGCTGCCGCCGCGCGTGCAGCGGCAAGGCCCTGCGCACTCCAGTCATAGACGAGTCCGGCGCTGTCGAGTTCATCCCGCACGGATGCTTCAAGACGTGCCCGCTCGGCCAGCTCGCGCTTGCCGGCCCGAATATCTTTCTCCAAACTATCGATAGCCTGCCCGCCGTGGCTGGCATGCTGGCCAGCCAGTGCTGCAACGGTCTCACTCAAGGCATCCTTGGCGTGCATTGCAGAGGAGATCTCGGCCCGCTTGAGCGTCTGCGCTTCCGTCAGTGCAACAGCCCGGGCTGCTAACAATTCACCTTGGAATTGCTGGCGCAAGCGGGGCAGCTGAATATTTTTTAGCTCAACTGTGCGGTCATGCTGTGCTGCAAGTTCACGCAGTTTTTCATGCAGTTCCGGCACTGGGGCCAGGGCATCACGCTGTCCGCGGGCGTCCTCGAGCTGGCGGTAAATTCCACTCAGGTGGCTGAAGTCTTCCACGGCCGCCGCGGCTGCGGTGAGCGTAGCCGGCTTGTCCAGTACCTCGTAGCGGAAGAACCGGTTGACGCCCTTGTCCAGTCCCTTGCCGTTCTGCAAGGTGCGCAGCAGGCTGAAAGCCTTGTCGTTATGGATGCCCAGCTTGCGCCGGAACCGCTCGGCAAAGGTCTTGTGGACATCGAAGGCCTCGGCCCCGGGCAATGCCGCGTGCAGGGACGACGGCGAAAAGCGACGGCTGCCGTGGTTCTCCAGCGCCTCGGTGTCCAAGGGCTTGTTGTGAATCAAATAGTGCTTACCCACCTGACCTTCAAGCCCATTGGCGGGCAGATCAAATAGCGCCGCAATGGTGACATGGCGGCCCAAGCCGTCCTCAAACACCAAGGCCGTGGCGCTCCAGGTGGCGCTGGGACGTTGGTACTCAACGCCGTCGACCGTCTTGATCTTGCGCCCACGCATATAGCTGAAGGTGGTGCGGCGGTCCTTGCGGTTGGAGGCGTCGTGCGCAGATTCATTGAGGCGCGGGGCGGCGTAGAAAATGTGCTGAATGCCATCGAAAAGGGTGGATTTTCCCACGCCCGGATGGCCGGTGAGCAAGGTGCCGGCACGGTCCACGTACATGCTGTGGCGTCCGTGGAAGGTGCCCCAGTTGATGATTTGGATTTGCCTCAGCCGGAACTGGCCGGGGTTGATTTCTTCGCCAATGGGCAGGGTGGTTGCAATGCTCACTTAGAAGATCTCCTGCAAGGGCTCAGCTGGCTGGTCGGACTCGAGGTCCAGGGAATCGGCCGTGGATTGGTCTAGGGCGGCCAAATAGGCCGGAATTTGTTCAATGGAATCGAACGGTAGCGCTAAGGCAAGGGCATTGCTGACCCGGTATTCGTGGGGGAGCTCAGTAGGCAGGATAAGTTTGAGGTTCAGCAGCCTGGCCAGCGCGGCGTCGGTCTGCTCATCCATGCGCTTGTCATCAACGGCGCCGGGCTGGCGGTGTTCGGCCAGAATTTCGCGGGCACCATCGCGAGAAATGCTCACATCGGTCCCCGATCCAGCATGCCGATCCAGCATCACCCGCAGGCGCAGCGCCAACAATGTCTCTTCGCGACGGAGCGGTTTCCTAGCCACGATGGGCTGCGTGTGAACAGCATCGATCTCAGCCGGAGTGAGCAGCGCGATCTTGCGCTCAGTATCAACGCTCAGCAGCAAGAAAATCTCACTCAGGTACTGCTGCAACGAGACCGCGTGCGTGAGGATGGTGGTCCAGAGCGCCGGATCTGCGGTCCCGTCAATGTACGGTCCACGCAGCAGCCGGACCAGCGCCTGGCGCATGTCCAGCGGAAAAGAGCCGGTATCGCCGGGAAAAAGTGTGCGCTCGGTGCTCATGGCGTCAGTCCTTCGTGAACGTGAACAGGGGGACGGTTGCGGTGCGCGTGGTCCCGTCGATCTGCGTGAATGTCAAAGTTTCGGTCTGGTCCGGGTGAATGCTGTCACTGGATCCGCGCGCGGCCAGAATCAGCCCGCGAATGGTATTGATGTGCTGGAGCTCCGTTGGCAGGGACGTATAGACATCCGCCAACGTGGCGCTGCCGTTGCGGGTTTCCCTGGCATGTTCGACGGCGGCCAGCAGCTTGGGCATGTCCGGCGCCGGCGTGACTGGGGTGCGGTGAATATCGGCATCGCTCAACACTGGCGGGGCCGCTAGCTTGGGTGGCGGCACATGGTCTTCAGGGTTGAAGATGCCTAACCCGGCCAAGGTTTCAAAGTTGGGGGAGTACAGTAGCGGCGCCACCACTGGCGTGCGGGATCCCAGTGGCGCCGTGGCCACCGCCAGCTCTGCGGCGTGGATGGCCTTGCGCAGCAGCACGGACTCTTGGAACTCGGCAGATTGAACATAGGCGTGCAAACTCTCGGACAAGCGGCCATAAATAGCGTGAACTTCTTCAGCTTGCCGGCGCATCTCCCGCACCAGCGAGGCGAGGTTGTTGCGTTCCTCTGCGGTGAGAGCGTCCGTGAAGTCCCGTTCCAGCACTTCATTGACCGATTGCCGAAACCTGGCCTGCTGCACCGGGTCATTGAGGAACTCAGTGAAACCGCGGAACGTCTCGCCCTCAGCCGTCCCGCGCAGGGCTTTGTCTCCTGCTAGTACCTGTCCGACGGCCACGCCCTTGGAGAGGGAGGATTCCATGATTTCGGTGCGGATCGAGTGCAACATGACCTCAACGCCATCGCGCATTCGCTTGAAATCCGCAGGGAGGCTGGCTGCCAGATCAAGCACGCTGCGTGTGGCGGCAACGGCGGAATCGTTGGAGAGTACCGCCGGGTTGGCACCGTTCTTCAACGCCGTGATCTCATTTTGGCGATCCAGGATTTCCGCCTCGAGGGCGGCAATGCGAGATTCCGGATTGGGATCACTTTGCAGAGACAACGTCTCAATGCTGTTCAGCAGGGTGCTCAGCCGAGAGCTGTTCAAATTGGTGTGGCGTCCGGCCAAAGTGTCTATGAAGGCCAGTACGCGGGCAGTAGCCGCAGTGGGCTCGTAATGGAACTTGCCGTCCACCATGGGCCGGGCCAAGAACTGGCTGCGAACCCAAGAATCAGCGTAATGGGACGCCTGCCAAGCCTCATTGAGGCTGAGGTTTTCTTCCCGCAACTCCTTCATGAAGTCCGCTAGATCGGCGTGAAACTCCTCGAGCGGCACACGTTGTGTGGCGGCCGTGAATTCCGCCCGAAGGAACGCCAGTGTCCATGGTGCACCCTGAAGAAGCTTCCATGCCGGGCTCAACCGCAGCTGTTTTTGCGCATGCCACTGCGCAACGGCGTTGTCAGTGGAGCGCATATGTGAGGGCCTTTTCGCAAACTTCTTAAAAGGGAGACGAGATTACTTCCATTTTAAGGCATAGCGGGGCGTATTCCGCCGGTTCTGCACCCGGTCCGAGCGTGAGGTTCGCGGTACGCGGCGTTCATCCGTGAGAAAAGGTCGCTTTCGCGGGGGGAAAGCGACCTTTTCTCACGGATGAACGCGGGAGGGGGAGATGGCGGGGAGGGCGCGGGCGGGCGGGGAGATGGCGGGGAGGGCGCGGGCGGATGAACGCGCGGGTGGGGGAACGGGAGGGCCTAAGTGCGGCGCGCGAAGTGGTGGCTCCCGGCGGCGAGAGCAGCGTGTGGTGAGAGTTACGCACAGGGGTGAGTAGCCGGCGTCGTACTTACGGTAAGATGGACAAGTCTGTGCTGGCATCGGGACCACTCGCTGAGTGGCCGCGCCGCACAGGTAATGCAAATGAACCTCCTGTTACGGAAATGCCGTAACCGCCTAGACCAAAGGAGGTGGGTTCACATATGCGTCCTTACGAACTGATGGTAATCATCGACCCCGATGTTGATGAGCGTACCGTTGAGCCGTCGCTTCAGAAGTTCCTGAATGTCATCACCACCGATGGTGGAACCATCGAAAAGGTTGACATCTGGGGCCGTCGTCGCCTGGCTTATGACATCCAGAAGAAGTCTGAAGGTATCTACGCAGTGGTGAACTTCACCGCTGAGCCTGCTACCGCTCAGGAACTTGATCGCTTGCTTGGTATCAATGAGACCATCCTGCGCACCAAGATCACCCGTCCGGAAGAGCAGAAGGTTGTTGCCGAGTAATTTCGGTCAACTCTCTTTAGTTTTTCCTTTGTAGGAAACCACCAAGCAGGAAGCAGGAGCAGATGGCAGGCGAAACCACTATCACGGTCATTGGTAATCTCACCAGTGATCCAGAACTTCGGTTTACCCCGAGCGGTTCAGCAGTAGCGAACTTCACCATTGCGTCGACTCCGCGGACCTTTGACCGTCAGAGTAACGAGTGGAAGGACGGCGAAACGCTGTTCCTCCGCGCGTCGATCTGGCGCGAAGCGGCCGAGAACGTTGCCGAATCCCTCACAAAGGGCATGCGTGTACTCGTTCAAGGCCGGCTGAAGTCGCGGACCTACGACACCAAAGAAGGCGAAAAGCGCACCGTCATGGAGCTTGAGGTCGACGAGATCGGCCCCTCGCTGCGTTACGCCAATGCCAAAGTTAACCGCACCCAGCGCTCCGGCACTCAGGGTGGGGGCAACTTCGGTAGCGGCCAAGGCAACCAAGGTGGCCAGGGCGGAAACTTCGGCGGCGGCAACGCTGGCGGAGGACAAGGCGGCTTCGGCGGCGGCTCACAGGGTGGCGGAAACGCTCCTTGGGGCGGCGGTCAACAGCAGCAGCCACAATCCGCACCGGCAGCTGATCCCTGGGCTACGCCCGGTGGAACAACTGGCGGCTGGGGCGCAGGCCCGGATAGCTCCGAGCCTCCCTTCTAAAAGATTTAAATTTATTTGTGCGGCAACCGCCGTACGCACACCATCCCGCGGATTAATATCCACGGGCTCCACGAATACTAAGGAGCTCCACGATGGCTAAGGCTGAACTCCGTAAGCCCAAACCAAAGTCCAACCCCTTGAAGGCCGCTGACGTTACCGTCATCGACTACAAGGACGTAGCATTGCTGCGCAAGTTCATCTCTGATCGCGGAAAGATCCGTGCGCGCCGCGTCACGGGCGTCACCGTTCAGGAGCAGCGCAAGATCGCACAGGCAATCAAGAATGCCCGCGAAGTTGCACTGCTGCCCTACTCCGGCGCTGGCCGCGGTTAAGGGAGATAACTAAACATGTCAAAGCTCATTCTGACCCACGAAGTAAGCGGCCTCGGTGCCGCTGGCGACATCGTTGAGGTGAAGAACGGTTACGCACGTAACTTCCTTCTGCCCCGCGGCTTCGCACTGACCTGGTCCAAGGGTGGTGAGAAGCAGGTTGAAGCCATCAAGGCTGCACGTGCTGCTCACGCACACGCAAGCGTTGAAGCTGCACAGGAGCAGGCAACTGCCCTCTCGGCCAACGCTGTTGTTCTCAAGGTCAAGGCAGGCGCCTCAGGCCGTCTGTTCGGTACCGTCAAGGCTGATGACGTTGCAAAGGCTGTTGCCGCTGCAGGTCTCGGAAACATTGACAAGCGCAAGATCGAATTGCCCGCCCACATCAAGTCGGTTGGCAAGCACACTGCAACTCTTCGTTTGCACGACGATGTTTCAGCGACGATCACCCTGAACGTTGTAGCGAACTAGTCTCGCTGCACTGCTTCAAAAGGCCCGGTCCCCTTGATGGGGGCCGGGCCTTTTTTTGGCGTTTTCGGGTCTGCGCCGCTGCTGCCCCTAGTGTGTGCGCTGGGACTGTAAAGATTGGATGTCTGCGGTGGTGGCATGCTCATAAGTCATGGCGATGAGCTCACGCAGCACCGTCAGATCCACGTCCGCCAGTTTGGTGATGTACACGCAAGCCACGCTCTCCTTGAACTTCCCCAGTTTCTCAAGAAGCGGCCTGGCGGCTGGCGGATAGCTCAGCCCATAAACCACCAGGTTGGCCTTTCTGGGTGAAAAGGCGACGGCGGGTGCGTCGCCTTCCCTGCCCGAGGCGTAGGTGTAGTGGTACTCGCCGAAGCCAATGATGCTGGGCCCCCACATGTAGGGTGACTGACCCGTGACCTCCTGCAGCAACGCCATGAGTGTGCGGGCATCATCGCGGCGCACAGCCGTGGTATCCACCGTGTCAATGAAGTCCACGGGGTCCACTCCAGTGCGAATCGTTTTGTTGGCGGATTTGGTTTTTGCGGTGGTGGGGCGTGCATCCATGGGAGCTTTCTCCTGTCCTTGCTATCAGCATAGTGCTGGCTGATTTTCTTGGCCTGAATTCTCGGATTGAGTCCCTGTGGGTGGCTACTAGCTTTAGGCCAGGCCGGGCTCGCGACTTCACCTATGGGTACCAGAGATCGGATGTATTGGAGTGGGTCGCATCGCTGGATACCCGTATTATCGTGCGTTCGGGAGGGCTCCTTTCGGCCGGGCGCCCATTTCTTGTGGAGGGATTATGGTTCTGCCAAATATGCGAAAAAACTTTTGCCAAGCCGCTCGCCGTGGTGTGCACTCTTGCAGTGTTTGCGGGCCTTGAATTCACCGGGATCACGGGTGCCGATGCTACTGCTGTCGCAGTCCACCGCTAGTGACCTGCTGCCAGCAATCCAAGCACTACCAGTGCTCCCGGCCAACGGGGCCACCGGCGCTGAGTTTCGGTCCGCCACCTCCGGCCCGCTGTCGGTCCGCTCAGAGATGTTCAACGGCAAGTTCAGCATGACTCATGCAACTTCAGGCACTGATATTGCCGCCCCCGCAGTTGCTCAGGGAACCTCAGCGCAGACCACCTTCAGGAGCAAACCTAGACTGTCACCTTCGGCTGCGGTGGAGCTCGCGGCTACCTTGACCAGTGGCGGTGCAACACTCTCCGCCGGATACAGCATGGTTGTCACTGACTCGAGGATCAGTCCCTGTGTTGATGTGAGCGAGATCAGGGTCAGCACACCGTGGCACACGACTTGGAGTGTTGGCTCAATCCCGACGCCACACTGGGCCAACATTGATCTGGGCTCGACCATGACGCTGAACGCTGCCGGCTGCACCCCTCCCCATCAACTCAACGGCCGCATCACCAGAGCAAGTATGGCCACGAGCATGGATGGCACCAACAACAATAAGTGGGTCACTTGTCAGGAGTTCAGTGTGAAGAAGGAAGTTACTGAGGACACCACTCCAACCGAACCCGCCGAAGGAATGCTCACACAGGTCCTCTGCTGGGCCATGACCGTCACCTGATTCAGTAGCGAAGAAACCCCTTCGGAGGACAGACCTGCCAGCAACTTGGTGGACTGTGAATAGTAGCCAGGATGGACCTCGGCAAGGGGCGCCGGATCGACGCCTCTTCCGCATTGGGTCACTATCGACCATGGTAAGGCGCGCAATATTGTCAGCACAGGTTGCCTGGGCTGCGCTTCAGCCAACGGCCAGCAGCACTTTAGTGCTTCGCCGAGTTCAACTCAGAGCGCCAAAGCGCCGGCAGTGGTTCCTCCTGGTGGAGACGCCGCGGCTGAGGTGGATCTGCCCGAATCCGGTGCTAGCGAGGTTGCGGTGGCTCTGTCTTTGGGCCTGCTGAGGCTAGCTACCGGAGCCTTCCTCGTGGCTAGGTGGAGATGGAAGCACATGCCCAAGCGCGCATAGAAGCGACAGTAAGCCTCTAAAGGAGCCACGGTGGAGATATGCCGCGGGGATATCCACAGTGCGACATATGTCTGTGGATATCCCCGCGGCATATCTTCGTTAACCACATAGTCCACAGTGTGATGTGAGAAGAAGCATCTTCGTAAAAATGCAGTAATCCACAGGGGGTGGACACTGTTTGCGCTGGTCAGAGGCTGTTCGATGGCCATTCATCCGAGTTGTCCACATGGTTATCCCCATCCTGTGCACAAGCAGGGGCAGTTAATGCACCGGTTATCCACAGGCGGGGTAGACAACGGGGTTGGTAGATGGCATTTGTGCGTCTAACGTTGCAAAGAACGCCTCCACTTTTGACAACTTTGTCGGTATCAGCTGGTAAGTAGGAGAAGCAACACAAGAATGTGTCATCGCAAGATGATAAAAGGCCCGCACCAGCTGGGCAGAAAGTGGGCACCAAAATGTCAGCTCCAGCCATGGACAAAAGGGACACCTCCCGAGAGCCGGACTTCGCGAGAACTCCACCACAGGACCTAGTGGCCGAACAGAGCGTCTTGGGCGGCATGATGCTCTCCAAGGACGCCATTGCCGACGTTGTTGAGGTTCTGCGCGGAAATGATTTTTACCGCCCAGCGCACGAGAGTATCTACGAAGCCATTCTGGACCTTTACGGCCGCGGTGAACCTGCCGACGCTGTTACCATTGCCGATGAGCTGACCAAGCGCGGCGAGATCACCAAAATTGGTGGCGCCGCCTACCTGCACCAGCTGATCCAGTCCGTGCCAACCGCAGCCAATGCCGGCTTCTATGCTGAGATTGTGGCCGAACGCGCGGTCCTGCGCCGGCTAGTCACCGCCGGCACCAAGATTGTCCAGATGGGCTACGCCCAAGACGGCGAAGTTGAAGACACTGTCAACGCCGCCCAGGCCGAGATCTTCGCTGTGGCAGAACGCCGCACCACTGAGGATTACGTGCTGCTCAAGGACGTCATGGAATCCACCGTGGATGAAATTGAGGCCTCTGGTCACAAGGGTCAAGGCATGACCGGTGTGCCCACCGGTTTCTACGAATTTGATGAATTGACCAACGGTCTACACCCCGGACAGATGATTGTCATTGCAGCCCGACCGGCCGTTGGTAAGAGTACTTTTGCCCTTGACTGGGCACGCTCGGCAGCCATTGACCACAATATGGCTACCGTGGTGTTCTCCCTAGAAATGGGCCGGAACGAAATTGCCATGCGACTGTTGTCGGCTGAGGCCACCATCAGTCTGCAGGATCTACGTAAGGGAACTGTCAAGGACGATCAGTGGTCCAAGATTGCCACCACCATGGGCCGGATGAACGATGCGCCCTTGTTCATTGACGATTCCCCGAACATGTCATTGATGGAGATTCGGGCAAAGTGCCGCCGGCTGAAGCAGCAGCATGATTTGAAGCTGGTGGTCCTTGACTACCTGCAGCTGATGTCCTCGGGTAAGCGCGTGGAATCGCGTCAGCAGGAAGTTTCCGAGTTCTCGCGTGCCTTGAAGCTGCTGGCCAAAGAGCTTCAGGTTCCCGTAGTGGCCCTGTCGCAGCTGAACCGTGGTTCTGAGCAGCGAACCGATAAGAAGCCCATGGTTTCGGACCTTCGTGAATCCGGTTCCATTGAGCAGGATGCTGACATGGTCATCCTGCTGCACCGTGAGGACATCTACGATAAGGAATCGGCCCGCGCTGGTGAGGCTGACGTGATCGTCGCCAAGCACCGTAACGGCCCCACCAAGACCATCGTCTTGGGATTCCAGGGTCATTACTCACGCTTTGCCAACATGGCCAGTGAAAACGGTGGCGGCTACTAGCTGCTGTCCACTTGAACTGGGGAGCGGGGGCCTGCGGTCCCCGCTCTTGCGCTCCGTTTAGCCCTGAAGCGTGACTCGATTTTTTGCCCTGCATAGCAACCAACAACAATTAGGATGGCGCCTAGTGCGCCCAACCAGTCTAAGGTTTCGCCAGCTAGGCCAACGCCCATCGCGACAGCCCAGACGGGTTCGGTTCCCATGTTGAGAAGTGTGCGGCCGAGCCGAGAGTCTCGGTGGAGCGAAAGGCTATAGCCACCAGTGCGCAGATCACGGACTGAATCAAGGTCACCGTGATGGAGCTGTAGGGCTTGTTGGCCGTCAATGATCCCATCAAGGTTTCGTGCGCCGCGCGCACCGCCGCCGCCCCGAGCGTGAGCGCGTCACCGACAGTGGGGGCGCGGAAACCGCCTCCGGTGACCAAGAGTGCCACCTCCACTACTGAGACGGTCGCCGCAATGAAGAACGACGGCGGCAGTCACCTCCGTGACGCCGCTGAATCGAGCAGGGGCGTAAAGATGACGGTTAGGCTGATCACGAGCCCGGCGTTGCTGGCTTGAGTATGAGCCGCACCAAAGGTTTCCAGAAAAAGCACGGTCGCTTGGGTCAATCCCAGAAGGACTCCTGTCCACAGTTCGGCTCTGCCGGGCATGCGCCAGCCCAAGACTGCGGGGACACCCCTCACGGTTGTGAGGTCCTTCGCCACCGAGTAACTGCTACCCCAGACAAAAGCCACGGCGAGAAGCGCAATATCAACGTTGAGGCGATCCCATGTACTTTTCACCTTCCAATAATCTGCGCATAAATACCAAAGAAAAAGAGCTGATTTGGTACCTAATGCATTAGTTTGAACTACTCAATTACGCGCCCTCATAGAGGTGCATGACAGGGGAAGCATCGCCGCAGCGGCACAAGCGTTGGAGGTAACGGCGTCGAGCGTTTCTCAACAACTCACTGCACTTCAACGCCAAGCCGGGACAGCGCTCACCTACAAAGTAGGCCGACGAACGGCTCTCACCGCTGCTGGACTTGCTTTGTGTGCGGCCACCGTGGCTGCTTTTCATAGCGCCGGACTCGTCTTCTTCGGCCCGCTCGAGCGAGCTCTGCGAGATCGTGGCGGACCCATGGTGCACCTCGTCGATCAAGACGTAGCGCAGAGGGATTTTGCCGCTCTTGCGGCTGACTATGATCTGGTGATCGCCCACCGAGTTGGCCTATGAGCCGTTGGATGTGGCGGTCAATGTGCGGCATCGGCTGGCTCAGCGAAAGTGTGTGAAACCTGCTGACCTTCTTGGTGAAGGGTGGATTTCGGTGCACCGTGGCTTCCCCCGGGAGGGGGCTATTGAAATGATCGGAAGCATTGCGGGGGAGGAGGTTGAGGTGGCCCATCGCATCAATGAATTCTTTGTGGCCGCTTCACTAGTTGAGGAGGGCGACTGCATGTCCTTGATGCCGCGCTATCTGGTGAACTGGCGCTATTTTTCCGATCTGGTTCTTCTCCCGCTCCGCGAGCCACGATTGGGCCGGCGTGTTGATATTCTGGCTCGGCCTGAAGCCATGGAACGTGCAGCTGTGGTTCAGGTCATCAGCGTTCTACAGCACATCATGGGAGAACTGCTAGAACCTCAAGGTATCTAGCCAGCCGATACTGTTGAATCATGCCTAAGACAGATTCGACGCCGGACAGCGCGCAGAATGCCCGCCGTTCCACAGCCCGGGCCATCCGGGGCTTGGCGATCCCGGCCTTCGGAGCCCTCATCGCGGAGCCGCTCTTTCTGCTGGCTGACTCGGCCATTGTTGGACATTTAGGTGTTCCCCAGCTGGCCGGCGTCGGACTTGCAGCAACAGTCTTGCAGACCGTCGTCGGGCTTATGGTGTTCTTGGCATATTCCACCACGCCTGCTGTGGCGCGCCTGTTGGGGGCGGGCAGGCATGCTCAAGCATTAGCGGTGGGACGGGACGGCCTGTGGTTGGCGGCCATCCTCGGAGTGGTACTTACGGTCCTTGGCATATTGACGGGCGGGTACCTGCTCGCCGCCATGGGGGCTCGCGGTGAGGTCCTGGAGTACGCGCAGGAATATTTTTTGATTAGTCTCGCAGGGATTCCGGCCATGCTGCTGGTCATGGCAGCCATGGGAGTCCTCCGTGGACTGCAGGACACGAAAACGCCGCTGATCGTGGCCGCGGCGGGCTTTGGACTGAACATCGTGCTGAACTTTGTGTTGGTCTATGGTTTTGGCTTCTCGGTGGGTGGAGCCGCAGCCGGCACAGTTATTGCCCAGTGGGGGATGGCAGCCGTCTACCTTGTCATCGTGGCGCGCGCTGCCCGCCTTCATGGTGTGGGGCTGCGGCCGGATTGGCGTGGCGTCAAGACGGTCTCCCAAGTGGGGAGCTGGCTCATGCTCCGCACTTTGTCCTTGCGTGCTGCCATTTTGGTGACTGTGGTGGTCGTGACGGCGCAAGGACCGGTTAACCTTGCAGCTCACCAGCTGGCCATGACAATTTTTAGCTTCTTGGCGTTCGCGTTGGATGCGCTCGCCATTGCCGCGCAGGCACTGATTGGCAAAGAGCTCGGTGCCGGCAACGTTGCTCAAGTACGGCGTCTGACCAAGACCATGACGAGATGGGGGTTGGGATTTGGTGTTCTGACAGGTGTGGGGCTCGCGGTTGTTTCAGGGGTAGTGGGTTGGATCTTCACCACTGATCCCAGCGTCCACGCGGCACTAGCGGCGGCACTTCTGGTCCTAGCTGTGGGGCAGCCGCTCGCCGGTTATGTGTTTGTCCTTGACGGAGTTCTCATCGGGGCAGGGGATGCTCGCTATCTGGCACTAGCGGGCTTGGCCAACCTGGTGATCTACCTGCCGATGCTTTATTGGGTGACTCAACTGGCTTTTGGTGACACTGTTGCGGGCATGTTCTGGGTCTGGACAGCCTTCAGTGTGGGGTACATGGGGGCGCGGGGTTTGACGCTGGGATTGCGTGCGCGAACGGGGCGTTGGATGCAGACCGGCGTTCCTGCTGGTCGCGGCTAGACTTGATGGGTGAGTGAAACAGCCGTGCCCCAGCCTGCCCATGTCAATTCTTTAACTTCCGGACGTCCACTACTGTGGTGGCCGGTGATGTTGCGGGCGATTGTCACCTTGGCCTTCGGGCTAACAACAGTCTTTTGGGCTGCTCCTGGGCCGCTTGGACTGAGCCTGACTTTGGGCGCATACTTTCTTGCCTCTGCCGCGGCCCAGTACGGTGTGATTCGCGTTCTAGCCCTGCCGGGCGGGGATAATCGCAGGTTCGTCCTTCAGGGTGCAGCGGGGATTTTGGCCGTAGGCGGCGTCGTCGTAGCGATTTCAGCGAACACCGCGATGGCCGCCTGGCTGGGTGGCGTGGCCCTAGCCTTCCTTGGTGCTTCGGAGCTCTTCGTGGGTCTACGTAAGTCATCGGCAGTATCCGGGACGAAGCTGGCGCTCACCAGCGACTGGCGGATATCCGGAGTTTTGGGGTTGGGGACAGGTATTCTGTTGCCATTTTATGCAGCGGTCGGTCCTCACGCGTTGATGGGCGTAGCCGGAGGTGGTGCGCTGATGACAGGTGCTTTGTGGGCACTATCAGCGCTGACTCTGCGCCATGATGGCAGCAGTCCTAAAAAGCCAGTAAGCCAGTAAGCTTGTAGTCAGATGTTCTACTTTGCGTAGAAACGTGTGGTGCGCGATACACCAACCAAAGTAAAGGATCAATTGTGGGCAGTGAAGAGCCGCAGAACCCCCAGTCAGCCAATTCCATCAAGCTCCCGCTGAGCTTTTCGGCTGCGCTGGCTGCCGTCGCAGGTATTCTGACCTTAATTTTTGCTTCCGGCGGCACGCAATATGGCCTGCGCTGGGACCTGGCAGGCATTGCCTGCGGAATCACCTTTGTAGTGGCGCTGCTGATTTCCTCGTTGTTGGTCATGGGGCACAAGGAAAATGATCCATCCCTTAGTGAGGGCTCAGGCGTCTACCGCAAGTCCTCTGACCGGCTGGCGCAGGCTACGGCTGAGGCTGCCAAGAAGTCTGCGGAAGCCACTCAGCGCAATAAAACCGCCGGAGATGACTCCGCCTCCTCTGCCGGTGATGGTGAAGGAAAATAAGTAAGCTCAGTAAGCCTCCGCAGGTCGCTGTCAGCTAAGCCGCTCAGAGCCGTAAGTGCGGCAGTTGCGCATCTCGCTGGATTCTGCCGTCTGTTGCTAGTCACGCAAGGGACACCACTAACCACGCAGGGCCGCCAAACATGCGGAGCCTAGCCACGCAGGGCCGCTAGGCTCCCTTGGATCCGGGCAAAAACTGACGCGTCCACTTCAATGCCATTGCGCTTGAGGACTAGAACTGCCGCGCCCACCACGCCGTCCTCAACTAGGGCTGGGACCGCCGCAGTTCTGGCGCCTGCTGTGGCTAGCTGATCCAGCACCGCTGCGGCAACCGTTCCCCCCTTAGTCAGTACACTGCCACCAAACACCAGTGGTTGAGCGGCGAATTCTGCCTCAGTCACTGACCGATCCAATGCGTCATTAACGCCACCGGAGCCGGCTACGGCTAGGAGTGTCTGGGCCAGATGCCGGGCAGCCTGGTCAACGATTTCAGTGGCAACAGCGTCCCCGCGAGCAGTAAAAACTAGCGGCGCAAAGCGTGATAGCTCGATTGGGCTCAGTTCATAAGTCTTCAGGATCAGTTGCTGCTGAGCCCGCAGCCGGCCCTGACTTCGATGTGATGAATCCAGTGGGATTCCGAGTTCAGCCAACAGGAGTGCGGTCAGGGTAGTCGGCCTGCCCCTGCCGTCGAGTGCTGCGGCAACTGCCAGTGCCACTTCTCGGCCCATCCAAAACCCTGAACCATTATCACCGAGCAGCCACCCCATGCCGTCGGCCACTGCGGCCAATTCGGATCCGGAGATGCGGGCGCCTACGGCTCCGGTTCCGGCTATCAAAGCGCAGCCGTCATCTTGATAGGTTCCAGAGTAAAAGGCGGCCAATAAATCAGATTCAATCATGACATTTCCAGTGAGACCGAGTGTCGCGAAGCGGTCGCGGAACAAATTTTTCGGTAATTCCAGTGACGCTCCGGCCATAGCCAGGAGGGCTTCCGAGATGTGCTTCGGGGACCCTCCCATGGCCTTGGCGGTGGCTTGAGCCAAGGCCTCTATGGCCACTGGAAAACCCCGAGAAACCGGGTTTCCTCCGCCTGCTGTCCCGTAACCGAAACAATGTCCGGAGGCGTCCAAGAGAACGGCCCTAGTGGAGGTGCCTCCGGCGTCTATTGCAAGGTAATTATGCATCGTTACCATTCTGTGTCTAGGTGTGACTTGACTTACATCCTCGGTGATAATAGTTTTCATTATGTAGCCACCCAGAAGAAACGGATTTTCACATGCCAGCCTCCATGACTCCTCACGCAGTGGTCTCTACTGCTGGCGTCGTGAACCGCATTCAGGCCAAACTACCTGACATGCCGGCGGCCATGGCAAAAATCGGTTCCTATCTCCTGGAGCACCCGCAGGCGCCACTGGAGCTTTCCATTATGGAACTTGCGGAGCAAACCAAGACTTCACCTGCCACGGTGACCAGGTTCTGCCGATTGCTGGGGTACGCGGGCTATGTTCCGTTCCGGGTGAGTATTGCTTCCGATCTCGGCCGCAGTGATGCTCGTGAATCGTGGAAGGCGGATATTGGCCGGGCTTTTGGGCCCGACGATTCTCCTCGCGATGTTCTGAGCACGCTGGTGAATGCGCATACGCGTTCACTGCAGGAAACTGCCGCTGTCATGGATCTTGCTCTGATGAACAAGATTGCCCGCCGGATTGCCATGAGTTCGCATGTGGATATTTATGGCATTGGTGGCAGTGCCGTGATGGCTAAAGAACTGCAATCGCGCCTCTACCGGATTGGCATCAACGCCCACCACTGGTCCGAGGTTCACGCTGGCTTGACCAGTGCGGCCATCCAGGACACAAACTCAGTGGCCATTGGAATCTCGAACACAGGGCGCACTGAAGAAACATTGCAGATGCTTCGTGAGGCGGGTGAGGCTGGCGCTTTGACCATTGCGCTCAGTAATAATCCGGGCTCACCCCTGGCGGAGAGCGCTGACGAGGCCATCATCACCTCGGTGCACGAGCAGTTCTTGCAGCCGGATGACCTCTCCGCTAAGCACGTTCAGCTACTTGTTCTGGACTTGATTTATTTGTTGGTAGCCCAAGTGAATTTTGCCCAAACCACATCAAAATTAGCAGCCTCCGCCATGGCCGTCTCCCCCCATCGACGCCCCACGCGGGCAGCTCGGATTGAGCTGAATGCCCACAGGGGACCGCGCAACACCGGAAGGAGCGAAGAGCGTGTCTGATTCCATTGCCACTTACGGACTAGAGGTTTCCTCGCGGCTTGACGCCATCACTAAATGGGCGCTTGCTGGCGGCGTAGCCGAGGCGGCAGCCGCAATGGCTGAGACTCTCAGCAAGGGCGGTGTTATCCAAGCGTTCGGTACCGGTCATTCCGAGGCCTTTGCTATGGAAATCGCTGGACGCGCTGGTGGACTGATCCCCACGAGCAAGATTGCTCTTCGCGATCTGGTGCTCCATGGTAATCGCGATGTTTCAGCGCTGGACTCCCTGGAGGGCTCGGCGCTGGAGCGGGACACCGGAGTTGCTGAGGAACTATTCAAGTTGTCCCTGGTGGATCCTCGTGACATATTCCTGATCGCGTCCAACTCTGGGGTCAATGGTTCGATCGTGGGCTTGGCAATTGCCGCCAAGGAACGTGGGCACACTGTCATTGCGGTTACCAGCCTGGAGCACAGCAATGCTGTCGAGACAAAGCACCCTTCGGGTATGCGCCTCAGTGAGATTGCCGATATTGTTATCGATAACAGAGCGCCTTTTGGTGACACGACCCTCGAAGTTTCCGGCGGAGGAGGTGTTGGTGCGGTTTCATCCATCACTGCTGCGTACATTGCGCAACTGTTGACCATTGAGACTGTCCAATGTCTAGTCCGTGCGGGGAAGAAACCGCCCATCTATATTTCGGCAAATATCCCGGGCGGGGACGAACACAATACCGCACTGGTGGGCCAGTATATTGGCCGGCTCAGGCGTGAGGCGTGATTCCAACAGCACTGAAGTTGAAGACCGCTACAGCGCGTGAAGTCAATCGAATGAATTGCAGTGAAATGCAGTGAACGTACTAACCAAGTACAAAGTAGTACCGAATTAGCGCTCATACCATCAATGGAAGGCAGTAAAGAAAATGAGTATTCAGAATAAGCCGCTGCAACGTCGTGGATTCCTCCGCGGTGCCTTGGCAACCGCCGTACTTTTGCCCCTAGGTGGAGCCCTGGCTTCCTGCGCTGGCGGCGGTACAACCAATGAGACGTCAGCTGCCCCCGGTGGCGACGTTGACCCCACGAAGAACCCGTTTGGCGTAGCCGCAACCGGCAAGCTTGACGCCGTCATCTTCAATGGCGGCTACGGTATCGACTACGTTGAGTTCGCTGGCGACATCGTCAAGAAGAACTTCCCTGAGCTGGAAGTTTCTATCAACCCCTCTACTGACATCGCTCAGGAACTGCAGCCCCGTTTTGTTGGCAAGACCCCGCCCGATCTGATCGATAACTCCGGTGCAAAGTCCATTGGCTTCAGCACGATCTTGAGCCAGCTCTCGGACCTGCAAGACGTCATTGATGCCAGTAACCTCGAAGGCACCAAGATCGCCGACACCCTGTTCGATGGCGTCCTGGCTCCGGGCACCTTCGATGGCAAGCTTGCTGCCATCAACTACGTGTTGACCGTGTACGCATGGTGGCACTCCGCCAGCCTGTTCAAGGAAAACGGCTGGACTGTCCCCACCACGTGGGACGAAGCCTACGAGCTCGGCCTCAAGGCCAAGGAGAAGGGCAAGTACCTGTTCGTCTTCGGCAAGGAAGCCGCCACGTACTACCAGACCATGGCGATCGAATCAGCCATCAAGGAAGGCGGCGACGAAGTTCGCCTCTCTCTGGAAAACCTCAAGCCCGACTGCTGGTCGCTGCCGGCCGTCCAGAGCGTCTTCACTGCCTTGGAGAAGATCGTCAAGGCTGGCATGTTTGTCCCCGGCGGCGCAGGCACGGTCTTCACCGCAGCACAGGCACAGTGGTCCAATGGCCAGGAAGCCTTGCTCTACCCGTCCGGTTCTTGGATCGAGAACGAGATGAAGGATCAGACCAAGGCTGGCTTCGAAATGACGGGCGCTCCGGTTCCCGTTGTCTCCGCCAGCCCGAAGATCGCCCAGACGGGCGTTCGCTCAGCAGGCGGAGAGCCCTTCATTGTTCCCTCCGATGGCGCAAACGTTGCAGCGGGTAAGGAATTGCTGCGCACCATGCTCTCTAAGGAAGCTGCGACTAACTTCGCCAAGGAGAAGCTGGCACCCACCGTGGTCAAGGGCACCGTTCCGGCTGACGGATTCGGTTCCACCGCATTGGTTTCTCAGACCGACATGCTGGATAAGGCTGGCAAGGATATCTTCACCTGGAACTTCGTTGACACCTACGGCATGAACGGTGACCAGCTTGTTCCGTGGAACTCCTTCTTGGATGGCAAGCTCGATGTTGCTGGCTTGACCAAGGCTCTGCAGGGCATCACCGACAAAGTTGCCAATGACGATTCGGTGACAAAGATTGAAGTGAAGTGACTCAAGTAACAAATGCAGTGCAGTCGGGTGGTGGCGTTGTCGCCCCCACCCGGCGGCGCCGGAAGAAACTGACATTCGATAAGATCAGCTTCATGGCAGTCTTTTTGGGACTGCCGTTGGTGATCTATCTGGTCTTCGTGATCTCGCCATTTGTTCAGGCGATTTACTATTCTATGACCAGCTGGAGCGGCTTCGACAACAATATGCCGTTCGTGGGTTTTGGCAACTATGTCAAGCTGTTCAATGACGATATCTTCATGATTTCGGTGCGCAACAGTGTCATCCTGGCAGTCTTTTTGCCTGTAATTACAGTAATTCTGTCCCTAATTTTGGCTAGTCTTGTCACTATTGGTGGAAGCAGCCGCGGACAGATCAAGGGTTTGGCTGGCTCGGGTTTCTACCGCGTCATCTCTTTTTTCCCTTACGTTATTCCTGCCGTTGTTATCGGTATTATCTGGGCTCAGATTTACGATCCACGCAATGGTTTGCTTAACGGTATTTTGACGGGTATTGGTATTGATAATGCCAAGGACTTTGCCTGGCTCGGCGATGAGCGCACAGCCATGGTTGCTTCCATGTTCGTTATTGTGTGGGGTTTTGTGGGCTTCTACATGATCCTCTTCATTGCAGCTATTAAGGGCATTCCCGCGGAAACCTTCGAAGCAGCGCGAATTGACGGCGCTGGACGGCTACGAACGGCCATCAACATTACGATTCCGCTAATCCGTGACAATATTCAGACAGCCTACGTCTATATGGGTATCTTGGCTCTGGATGCTTTCGTGTACATGTCCGTATTGAACTCCACCGGTGGGCCTGCGAACTCCACCCTCGTCATGTCGCAGAAACTGTTCAGCACGGCTTTTAGTAAGGGTCAGTTCGGTATGGCCTGTGCAATGGGTGTGGTGCTGGCGGTAATTACCTTGATTTTTTCGGCACTGGTATTCCTGGTGAACCGTTGGACCGGCGGCAGCAAGGATGTGTCTGAGTAATGTCCCTTAAACTGAGTAAAAATGCACCACTGAACCATGTTGAGCGCAAGGGGCAGGACACCAAGGGCGACAAGGTTGTTGCTGGCGTTTCACACACCATGCTCACCCTGTGGTCTCTGTTGGTCCTGGTCCCGTTGGGCTGGACCTTATTGTCCTCCTTCAAGACGACCACGGAAATATTTTCTTCACCTTTGGCGCTCCCTGCGGAGTGGAAGTTTGAGAACTACATCAATGCGTGGAACACAGCCGGCATTGGCAAGTACTTCTTCAACACGGTCATTGTTGTGGGCTTTGCCCTAATTATTGTGATGGTACTCGGTGCCATGTGCGCCTATGTTTTGGCCCGCTATGTGTTTCCCGGTTCGCGTGCCATCTACTACCTAATGCTCGCCGGCCTGACGTTCCCGATCTTTCTGGCCATCGTGCCGTTGTTCTTCATTCTTCAGAACATGGGACTGTTGAACACGCTGCCAGGTCTGATCATTGTTTATGTCGCGTTCGCGCTGCCCTTTACCGTCTTCTTCCTGTTCTCATTCTTCAAGGCTCTCCCTAGTGAAATTGCCGAAGCTGCACAGATTGATGGTGCCGGTGAATGGCGTACTTTCTTCCAGGTTATGTTGCCTATGGCCAAGCCCGGGATGGCCTCTGTGGCCATCTTCAACTTCCTTGGCTTGTGGAACCAGTACCTGATCCCTGTAGCCATCAACACCAAGCAAGAGAACTATGTCCTCTCTCAAGGTATTGCGCGGTATGCGGGTCAAATGGGTTACTCGGTGGACTTCGGCGCACTCTTCGCCGCTGCCATTATCGTGATCGTCCCAGTGCTGATCATGTACGTCTTGTTCCAGCGCCAGCTCCAGGGCTCGGTCTCTGCAGGAACTATGAAGTAGTGCCCTCTCCCTCCTCGAACGGTGAGTAGTTGCGAATGTTTCACGCAAACATTCGCAACTACTCACCGTTCGGTTTCATTTAAGGCCTGATTGACGACGCCGGTACGCGGCCACGTGGGCACGGTTACCGCAGTTGCCGGTATCGCAATACCGGCGTGAGCGGTTCTTGGACAGGTCGATCACCACTGCCCGGCAATCCGGTGCGGCGCACACTTTCAGCCGGGCCAGCTCCCTACTGCGAATCACATCGACCAAGGCCATGGCGGCCTCCACTCCCATGCGCTCGGCGAGCGGTGCCGCAGGTGCTGTGGCATGCAAATGCCAATCCCACTGGTCATGCTTAACGAGCTGCGGAAGCGCCTGTGCTCGGGCCAGTAGGCCATTGACCATATCGGCTGCAGTTCCCTCATCCGCGGTGAAGATACCGCGCAGTTCCTGCCGCATTTCACGCACCGCGGCGACCTCGCCCTCACTATGCTCGCGTGATCCTGAAAACTGTTCCCGCAGCACAAAGGCATCCAGTTCAGCCACGGTTTCCAGCCTGTCCGGACCCGTCACGGAGCCGTCCTGCGCAAGTGAAAGTGGGGCGGTGTTGATCAGATTAACGGCAGAGAGCAGCGCCATTTCCGTGTCATGACTAAAGACCATGTTGACTCCTGACATTGGCCGAGCGTAATGTCATTAGTCTAACGCTCTTTACTGCTGACAAATGGAACCGCCATGACCACTTCACCCTTCATCTTCCGCGCACCCGCAGCTGATTCACGCACGGTGCTGGCCTCGCCGGCACTCCTGTTGGCTCTGATATCTGCGGCGGCCTTCGCACTCTCGGGACCCTCCGCAAAGTCGCTCTTTGATGTCGGCTGGACCCCAGGGGCGGCTGTTGCTGTCCGCATTGGAGGGGCCGCCGTCGTGCTTCTAATTCCTGTGATCATCACCTTGGTGCGGCGCTGGTCCAAGGTCAAGGGCTCGCTGGGGCGGATCGCGATTTACGGTGTGGTGCCCATCGCGTTATGCCAGCTGTTCTACTTCAACGCAGTGCAGCACTTGTCGGTGGGGGTGGCGCTGCTGCTGGAATACCTCTCGCCGGTGCTGCTGGTGGGCTGGGCCTGGCTCATGACGCGGAGCCGGCCGCGCGCGCTGACCATTATTGGTGCCGTATGCGCCATGACGGGGCTGGTGTTGGTGCTCGATCTTGCGGGCAGCCAAAAAGTCAGTGTCGAGGGCGTGCTGTGGGGGTTGGCCGCGGCAGTTTGTTCGGCCGTGTATTTTGTCATGTCCGCCAAAACGGACGACGACGTCCCGCCCGTTCTCATGGCTGGCGGCGGCATGGCGGTGGGTGCGGCAATGATCGTGGGGCTCGGCGTGGTGGGCGTGCTGCCCATGACCTTCACTTTTGCCGACCCGGTATTTGCCGGGACGCCGGTGCATTGGCTGGTGCCGGTGCTGGGATTGGTGCTGGGCACCACCGTTTTCGCCTACCTGATGGGTATTGTGGCGACCCGCGGTCTGGGGTCCAAAGTGGCGTCATTTGTGGCGCTATTCGAGGTGCTTTTTGCCGTGATTTGGGCCTGGCTGCTGCTCGGCGAAATGCCCCGGTTCATTCAACTTCTCGGTGGTGTGGCCATCATGGGCGGGGTGGTGCTGGTGCGGCTGGACGATCTGCGAGGATCCTCCAGCCGCGGGCCAAGCTACCCTGTTGAGCTTGCTACTGCTGATCTGCGGCCAGCCGAAACCCTGCCGGCCGAAAAGCTACCGGCCGAACCGGCGCAACCGTAGCGAGTTCGCCACTACCAGCACGGAGCTGGCTGCCATGGCGGCCCCGGCAATCATGGGGTTCAACAGTCCGAATGCTGCCACCGGGATGCCGATGGCGTTGTAGAAGAAGGCCCAGAACAAGTTCACCTTGATGGTGCCCAGCGTCCTGCGGGACAGGGCGATCGCCGTGACAACCTGACCCAAATCACTGCCCATGACGGTGAGGTCTGCCGCCGCGATGGCCACATCCGTGCCGGATCCCATAGCGATGCCCAGATCTGCTTGTGCCAGGGCAGGTGCGTCGTTGACGCCGTCGCCCGCCATGGCTACGGTAGCGCCAGCGGCCTGCAACTTCTTGACGGCCTCAACCTTGCCCTCAGGGAGCACATCGGCAAAGACGTCCTCGGCAGCAATGCCAACCGCTGCAGCCACCTGGGTAGCCACGGCAACGTTGTCGCCAGTGAGCAAGATGGGACGCAGCCCCAAATCCTTCAGCTTCGCGATGGCTGCCTTGGAGCCAGCCTTGATGGTGTCCTTGAGAGCAATGAGCCCGGCCGCTTCGCCATCAACAGCCACCCAAATGGCGGTGGTGCCGCGTTGCTGCTGGTTGAGCAACTCGGCCCGTGCACTATCGGAAAGTTCGACGGCGTTTTCCTCCAACCAGCCTGCCCTTCCGGCCAGCACGGTGCGGCCATCGATCACGGCACGTACGCCACCGCCGGGAGCTGACATGAAGTCGGCCACCTCGGGAAGGGCATTTCCGCTCTGATCGCGGGCATGCGCAGTAATGGCGTGCGCAATGGGGTGCTCACTGTGGGACTCAACCGCCCCTGCCAAACGCAGGATCTCGGCGGCCGGGACCTGGGTGAGGGGAACGACGTCGACCACTGAGAGACGGCCCTCGGTGACGGTGCCGGTCTTATCCAGCAGGATGGTGTCCACAACGCGGGTATCCTCCAGGACCTGCGGGCCCTTGATCAGGATGCCCAACTGGGCGGCGCGGCCGGTACCGGTAAGCAGGCCCACCGGTGTGGCCAGGCCCAAGGCGCATGGGCAGGCGATGATCAGCACTGCAACGGCGGCCGTGAAGGCTGATTGGATATCGCCGCTGATCAGCAGCCACAGCACGAACGTCAGCACGGCAATGACGAGCACAATCGGCACAAACACTGCGCTGATGCGGTCCGCAAGCCGGGCGATCGGCGCCTTGGTGGCCTGCGCCGCGCTGACGAGCTTGCCCATCTGGGCCAACGTGGTCTCACTGCCGACGCGGGTGGCGCGAACCAGCAGCCGGCCAGCCGTATTGATGGTTGCACCGGTGACATTGTCTCCAGCGGAGACGTCGACGGGTAGCGATTCGCCGGTGATCAGCGAGGTGTCAATGGCGGAGGTGCCGTCGGTCACGACGCCGTCCGTGGCAATCTTTTCTCCGGGGCGCACCACGAAGATCTCATCCACCGTCAGGTCTCCGGCAGGGATTTTCACTTCAACGCCATTGCGCAGCACCGTAGCTTCTTTGGCGCCCAAGCTGAGCAGCGCCTTGAGCGCGTCGCCAGCCTTCGACTTGGCCCTGGCTTCCAAGTAGCGGCCCAAGAGTAAGAAGGTGACCACCACGGCGGAAACCTCAAAGTACAGAGGAGCGTGGCCGGCCATGGCATTGCCATGTTGGGTCATCGTCGGATCCAGCGCCAACTCGACGGCGGAGAAGATGAACGCCGCGCTGACTCCGATAGACACCAGGGTGTCCATGGTGGAGGCGAAGTGGCGTGCATTGATGGCCGCGGCGCGGTGGAAGGGCCAGGCCGCCCACGTCACGACGGGCAGGGTCAAGATGCCTGCAACCCAACCCCAATGCGGGAATTGCAAGGCCGGGAACATGGAGACCAAAAAGACCGGAACGGTCAGGATCGCGGCCAGTATTAGGCGCGGACGCAGCGTGGCTGCCGTTCCGCCATGGGCCATGTGGTCTTGGCCTTCGTGACTGTCCTTGTCCTTGCGGCCACCTTGGTGACTTTGATGACTTTGATGCATGCCGTGGTCGGTATGTTCTGACGTGGCACTCAGGTGAGAGTCGTGCGCGTCCTGAGTGACGGCGTCGTGCTTCATGGCGGGCTTGGCGGGCGGGTTCTTCAGGCGCGCCTTGTAGCCGGTGGCCTTGACGGTGTCGATGATTTGTTGATCGGTAATGCCGGCGGGGACCGTGACCTGGGCTGATTCCAGCGGGAGGTTCACGGAAGCGCTGACGCCTTCGAGTTTGCCCAACTTGCGCTCAACCCGGCTGACGCACGAGGCACAGGTCATGCCTTCAATGTCGATTTCGACCATGCGGGGTCCGGGGTTAGCGGTCTGGGACAAAATATCTGAGGCGCTCATGGCGCTCCTTAATTTCGTTGGGGGGGGGCGTGCGGGGCTGCGGGCGCGGATCAAGTTCTCATTGATCGGGCGCTGGTTGATCGGGCGTTAGTTGATTGGGCGCTGCCGGGTTAGGCGTTGTTGGAGACCACCAAGTACCCGGCTTCGGCAACGGCCTCGGAAATTTCCGTGGGATCCAAGGTCAATGAGGAGGTGATGGTGACTTCTGAGACGCCACCCTTGTTGAGGTTGACGGCGACGTTTTCAACGCCCTTGAGTTCGGTTAGTTCCTCGGTGACAGAGCTGACGCAGTGGCCGCAGGTCATGCCGGAAACGTTGACGGTGATGGTTTTGTTCATGGTGATTAGCTCCTGAGTAGACGTGAAATAGCGGATGTTGCTTCGGAAACCTTCTCGGCGACGACTTCCGGGTTGCCTGTTTCGGCAGATTCATGGGCAGCGTTGACCACACAATGGGCAATGTGGTCCTCGAGCAGGCCAATGCTGACGGCGTGGAGTGCCTTGTTGACGGCAGCCATTTGAGTGAGGATGTCGATGCAGTATTTGTCCTCCTCTACCATGCGGGCGATGCCGCGAACTTGGCCTTCGGCGCGTTTGAGGCGTCGCAGGTAGGCCTGCTTTTCCTCTGAGTAACCGTGGGTGTGCTCTTCTGTTTCCATACTCCGAATCTATACCCCCCTAGGGTATGTGTCAAGTACCCCTAGGGGGTATATGTTGTGGTCCGTGGAGGGCATTTCCGGCATCCGCACCTGTTTCTCCGCTGGCAACCAAAAATCCGCGCCAGCCCCAGCCCCCGCACCCCACATCCGCACCCCGTAGAGCGGGGGCGTTTCCGGGCGAGGGGCGTGGAAATGCGAAGCTACCAAAGTTACTGCCCCGGAACCCTTGCCGCTCATGCGCTGTGGTGCTCGAATTGAACTCATGAGCAATGGAGCTAATTCTGAGACGAGAGCAACAACGCTACTGGCGGTGGGTACCAAAAAGGGCCTGTGGCTGGGAACCAGTGAGGACAGGGAAAACTACACCTTCACGGGTCCGCATTTCCTGATGCAAGAGATCCCCAGCCTCGCCATTGACACTCGCGGTGGACGTACCCGCATCTTGGTGGGCCTGCGCAGCGAACACTGGGGCCCCACCGTGGCGCACTCTGACGATCTGGGTGCCACATGGCAAGAGCCAGAAAACGGGGCCATCAGTTTCCCGCAAGACACCGGGGCTGCGCTGGAACGTGTGTGGCAGATCCAGCCGGACACTGCCTCTCGGCCACGCGTGGTGTGGGCCGGCTGCGAACCCATCTCCCTGTGGAAATCCACCGACGGTGGCGAGCACTTTGAGCTGAACCGAGGGCTCTGGGACCACCCGCACCGCACCGAATGGGGTGCGGGTTTCGGCGGTGCAGCGGCACATACCGTGCTGCCCAGCCCCGACGATCCAAACACCATCCACATCGCCATGAGCACTGGTGGCGTCTACCGCAGCACTGACGCCGGAGAATCTTGGGTGCCGCGGAATCAGGGGATTGGTGCCAGCTTCATGCCGGAGGAAACCCCGGAGTTCGGCCAATGCGTGCACAAGATCGCCCGCGACCCCAACCATCCGGAGGTGCTCTTCGCGCAAAACCATGGCGGCGTTTATCGCAGCGCCAACAACGGCGACTCTTGGGATTACATTGCCGGTGGCCTGCCCGCCGACTTCGGATTCACCATCCTCACCCACCCCCGCCGCTCGGACACCGCGTGGGTCATCCCCCTTACGGCCGATTATCTGCGCATCCCACCGGATGGGCAATTGGGTGTGCACAGGACGGACGACGCCGGGCAGTCATGGACACGATTGGCTGACGGACTGGCTCAACCCGAGTACAACGTGGTGCTCAGGGATGCGGCAGCTGTTGACACCGCGGAGCCAGCAGGGCTGTACTTTGGCACCCGAGGCGGGGCCGTTTATGCCAGCGCCGATGAAGGCGAGCACTTTGTCCCCGTCTTGAAACAACTACCGGATGTCTTGTGTGTCCGGGTGGCCGCCGTCGAGCATACCTAGGGTGGTGCCCATGACGGAGGAAGTGACCATGCTGGTGCCGAGGCTACTCCAGCCCTTGGTGGGCAACAGTGCAGAGTTGCATTTGGAGGTGGGCGACGGGGCAACGGTGGCCCAACTACTGGACGCCATTGCCGTCGAGTTTCCCGTATTTGGCCGCCGGCTGCGGGACGAGACGGGCACCCTTCGGCGCTATGTGAACATCTATCTTGAGGGCGACGAGGTGCGGCGACTCGATGGACTCCAAACACGCGTGGCCGCCGGCAACGAACTGATGATCATTCAGTCCGTGGCCGGCGGCTGACGGGCACTGCCACAGCGTTTCTAAGAATCGCACCATTGCTGCGCTAGCGTCGGGGGAAAAGACGCCATTGCTGCACTAGCGTTCCTCATCCACGAGATTCCCTAGCGGCGGGCTATGGGTGGATGACTGCTTTTAGCGCACCCGGATTGATGCCCGCCGTCAGGGCCGCCTCGACGTCGTGAAGCTCGTGCACCGAGGTGACAAGAGCGTCGAGATCTACCTGCCCGGATGCCGCCAGCGCGATGGCTGTAGGCCACGTGTTCGCATAGCGGAAAGTGCCGGTGATCATCAATTCGCGCCCCTGGACCAGAGGGACCGGTAGCGCGATGGTGTCGGCCCCCATTCCAACCAGCACACAGCGACCGCGCGGGGCCAGCCGGGCCAACCCGCCCAAAATGGCACGTTCGGCCCCGCTGGCATCGATAAATACATCAAAATCCGAGGCCACGGGCGGCTGATCGGACGCCGTGAACGTATGCGTGACTCCGTATGCTTGGGCCTCTGTGAGGCGCTCTGGCCGCACATCTGTCAGGGTGACCGTGGCGCCAGCCAGTTGAGCGACCTTTGAAATGAGCAACCCGATGGGTCCAGCCCCGGCCACCAGTACGCAATCGCCAAGCTGAATCTTGCCCGCTGCCCGCGCTGCCAAGGCCACGCTTAAAGGTTCCAAGAGGGCTGCGGCGTCGTCAGAAACGGAGTCCGGGACCGGGTGGCTGAATGCTGCCGGGTGAACGGCATATTCACAGAAGACCCCGTCAATGGGAGGGGTGGCAAAGAACCGCACGCCTGGATCCAAGTTGTAGCAGCCGGCCAGCGTCTGCTGTGACAGCAGGTCCGGAATGCCCGGCTCCAGTGAAACGCGCTGGCCCACCGCCCGGTCCGTGACACCTTGACCCAGTGCCACAATGACTCCCGCGGGTTCGTGACCGAGCACCATGGGTGCCTCCACCACAAACGTGCCGATCCGGCCCTCCGCATAATAATGCGTATCGGAGCCGCACACCCCGACTGAGGTGATGCGCACCAGCACCTCGCCCGGGCCTGGCGTGGGCACGGGCCGCTGTTCAGTTCGAAGTTCGCCTTGGCGAACCAGCACTGAAGCGGTCATGGTTTCGGGAAGTTCCGCGCTGGGTGCGTGCGCAGATGGGTGTGTTGACGCCTGTGTTGGTGTCATGGTCCTATTTCACCGCACCCATCGAAAGTCCGCGCACCAGTTGCTTCTGGGCTACCCAGCCAGCAATGACAACCGGCAGCGATGCCAACACCGATGCGGCTGACAACTTTGCCAAGAACAAGCCCTCGCTGGTCATCTGCGAAACCAAGAAGACGGGCACCGTTGCGGCGTTGGCTGCTGTGAGGTTCAGGGCAAAGAAGAACTCGTTCCAAGCAAATATGACGCAGATCAGCGCCGTGGCGGCCAAGCCGGGGGTCACCATGGGGATCAAGATGGTGCGCAGGGTCTTGAGTAGCCCTGCCCCATCCATGGCCGCTGCCTCGAGCACCTCGGCAGGCACCTCTTGGAAGAAGGACCGCATCATCCAGACGGCAATGGGCAAGTTCATGGCCGTGTACAAGATAATGAGCGTACCTATGTTGTCCAAGACTTTGAGTTGTCCGGCAATGACATAAATGGGCATGATGACAGCGACCACGGGCAGCATTTTGGTGGAGATGAAGAAGAACAACACATCGGAGGTCTTCTTCACCGGGCGGATGCTCACCGCATAGGCGGCAGGAACAGCCAGCACGATCACCAAGATAGTGGAGACGCCTGTGGCGATCAGCGAGTTCAGAAAGTACGCCCCGGCACCGTTTGCCAGTACAGCCTCGAATTGCTCAAAGGTGGGGACAAAGAAAAACACCGGCGGGTTTGATGCTGCGGCGGATTCGGGTTTGAAAGCCGTCATGACCAGCCAAATCACGGGAGCGAAGAAGACGAAGGCCAGCAACCACGTCAGGGTGGTGATCGCGGAACCGGAGAAACGGCGTCGTGCTTCACGAGACTTCCGTTCAGCGGACAGGGTGGCCGGGGGACGGGTGGGATTGGTGATGGTCACGGCTTAGTCCTTTGCGTCAAAGCTGCGGAAGATCAGGCGGAGGGCGAAGGTGGCGATGATGATGGTGGCGATGACAACCACCACGCCCATCGCGGCCGCCTGGCCAATATCGAAGCCCAAGAAGGCCCGCTGATAGATGTAGAACGGCAAGTTGGCGCTGGCTGTGCCGGGCCCGCCCGCCGTCATGAGGTAGATCTGATCGAAGGTGTTGACCACGTAAATGGTGCCCAGCAGCACGCCGAGTTCAATGTAGCGGCGCAGCTGGGGGAGCGTGACCCAGATGAAAGTCTTGGTCCAGCCGGCGCCGTCGATCTGCGCGGCCTCGAGGACGTCCTTGGGCTGAGACTGCAGCCCAGCCAAAACCAGCAGCATGGTGAACGGGGTCCACTGCCACACCAGAGCCATGAGGATGGAAATGACGGGGTGTTGCGCCGTCCAGTCCACGGGCGGGATGCCCACCAGTGAGATGACCCAGTTCACCAGGCCGAAGCTGGGGTTCAACATGGAGATGCTCCACAGCGTGGCACCGGCCACCGGCATGATCAAAAATGGGGTGATCAGCATGGTGCGCACCACGCCCTGGCCGCGGAATTTGCGGTCGAGCAGGAGGGCGAAGATGATGCCCAGAACCATGGCGAAGAACACGCAACCCAGGGTGATGAGGATGCTGTTCAAAGCCGAACTGCGGAACGTGGAATCCATGAAGATATCCACATAGTTTTGCAGGCCAATGAACTCGTTGCCGTCGGGTCGGAGGAGGTTCCAGTTCCGGAGTGAATACCAGATGGTGACCAGGAAGGGCAGCTGCGTGATGACGATCGTGAAGATCAGCGCCGGTAGGAGGGGGCCGCGGCGGCGCCAGCCTTCGGCTTTAGAGATGCCGGAGCCGTTATGGCCCTCGTTGGCACTCTTTTGGCTGCGAAGTTTTTGCTTATGTTGTTTTTCATTGTGTCGACCAACCAGCGTGTTCGCCATTATTTGCCTCCTTCTTGGTATGACTTAGCGACGGGTTCGGCGTACTGCTGGGCTTGTTGGAGCGCCTCGTCAACGGATTTCTGTCCGGCAATAGCGGCCGATATTTGCTGGCTGACCCGGGTTCCTAGATCCTGGAATTCCGGGATTCCCACAAATTGCAGGCCCGGGTAGGGGACGGGGTTGACCATGCTGGTGGACTGCTTGGCGCTGTACATGGCTTTGAGTGTGGGCTCGGCGTAGGCCTTGGCAACGGCTGCGTACTCGGGGATTTCGTAGGTGGATTGGCGGCTGCCCGGTGGCACCCGTTCCCAACCAATGTCATTGCCAACCAGCTTGATGTAGTCCTTGTTCGTCATCCAGGAGACGAAGTCCCATGCAGCGCTTTTGTGTTCGCTCGTGGAGGGGATAGCCAGCGACCAGCTGTAGAGCCAGCCTGCAGATCCGGTGTTTTGCACCGGCGCCGGGGCGTACTGTGACTTTCCGGCAACGAGGGAAGAAGCGGGGTCTTCGATGCTAGAGACCATGGCAGTGGCGTCGTACCACATGGCCGCCTTGCCCTGGCTGTAGCGGGTGATGCAGTCACCGTAGCCGCTGGTCGCGGCGCCGGGCTGGCCGGCGTCGTGCAGTAAATCAACGTAGTCGGTGACGGCAGCCTTGACCTGCGGGGAATCGAGCTTGGCGTTCCAATCCATGTCGAACCACTGGCCGCCGTAGGTATTGATGACCGTGTCCAGCGGTGCCATGACCTCGCCCCACCCAGCCAGACCGCGCAGGCAGATTCCGGCAAAATCCTTGGCCGGATCGTTGAGCTGGCGGGCAATCTTGCCTATCTCAGCCCACGTCGGGTTCTTCGGCATGGTGATCCCGGCAGCTTTGAAGAGGTCCTCGCGGTACACCAGGAAAGAGGATTCGCCGTAGAACGGAACGGAGTACATATCGCCGTTATAGCTCAGTGCGTCCTTGATGGTGGGAATGAAATCCTCGGTGTCATAGCCTTCTGTGGCGTCCGCGAGAGGCTGGAGATTTTCAATCCACCCATTCGTCGCCCACATTTCGGTTTCGTAGTTGGAGATCATGACGACGTCGAACTCGCCGCCGCCAGTTGCCACCGAAGCGGTGATCTTGGCGCGGGCTTCATTCTCCGGCAGAGTCACGAACTTGACGTTGATGTCAGGGTGTTTGGCCTTGAAGTCATCTTGGAGGGAGACGGCGTCCTTCATCTGCGGGTTCGCCACAATGGCCACCACAATGGTGTCCTGGCCAGCTCCTGCAGGTGCACAGCCGCCGAGTGCCAAGACTGTGGCAGCGGCAGCAGCCAGCCAGATGGCGGATTTGGCGCTCTTGCTTCGGGCACGTGCAGTCCGGGCGCCGGTGTTGGGCCCACCTGCAGCCTGAGTGCGGAATAAGGGGAACTTCATTGGTCACTCTCAATCTCGTTGCTCATTTGAGACGATGATCTTGCTCGTTTGTTTAGTGACTCTAGTCATATATACTCGTTTGAGCAAGAGCGAACGCTCAAATGACATTTTTAGGAGGGCGTGCCGTGCCGGAAATATCGCATGAGGAGCTATTGGCCCGCATTGGGCAGGCCTATTATTTGGACAATCTGTCCAAGGTTGAAATTGCCACGGAACACTCAATTTCACGGTTTCAGGTAGCCCGCCTTTTGGATGAGGCGCGTGCTGCAGGCATTGTGCATATTGAGATTCGCAGACCCGGCAATCAAGTGACCGTCGATGCTCAAGCGCTCGCCGCTGCGCTGGGGATAAACCGCGCGGTGGTAGTGAAAACGCTCGATGACGACTTCCAGCAGCGCGACCTTCAAGCCCACGCGGTAGCCGAAGAACTCATGGCTGAGGCACGCACGGGAATGAGCGTTGGCATCTCTTGGTCCCGCACCTTGGACTTGGCTGCCCGGCATGTCACTGAGCTGCCCAAATGCAATGTTGTCCAGCTTGCCGGCGCTCTCCCTGTACCGGGGGGTGGCAATCCGCTGGAGCTCGTTCAGCGTTTGGGCCGGATCGGGGGCGGACGCACCTGGCCCATGTGGGCTCCCTTGGTGGTGGACAGTCCCGCGACCGCATCGGGTCTGCGCCGCCAACCTGAAATTGCTGACGCCATGCGCATGGCTGATTCCCTTGATCTGGCCGTGGTTGCCATTGGTGCGTGGGCGCCCAACCTCTCGACTGTCTGGAACCGGGTGGATAACGCTGTGCGCCAAGACGGCATCGCCAAGGGTGCGGTGGCTGAATGCTCCGGGCGTCTGATTGCCGCGAATGGGAGCGCCGTCAGTGCAGAACTCGACGCGCGGATCCTTTCCGTCACCATCAAACAGCTCCAACGCACACCCAAGGTCATCGCGGTGGCGCAAGGGGAGGCGCGAGCTGATGCCGTTCGGGCCTGCCTGGCCGCCGGAATTGTTAACACACTGGTTCTGGATGAGTCGCTGGCCCGCGCTTTGCAGGGGTCCGCCGACATGCAGGGAGTTCTCGCATGAGTGCCGACGTACATACCTCTCCGCTGGTGGTGGGCATTGATTCCTCCACCCAGTCATGCAAGGTGGTGGCGATCGATCTGGCCACGGGAGCGCAGGTAGCGGCCGCTTCGGCTGCACATCCTGATGGCACCTCGATCAACCCTCAGCTCTGGAGCGCTGCACTCGAAGAAGCGTGGAATGCTGCTGGCATTCCTGCCTTGGGGGATCAGGTGGCCGGTGTGGCCGTAGCCGCCCAGCAGCACGGTATGGTGGCCGTTGACGAGGCCAACAAACCCGTCCATGAGGCGCTGCTCTGGAACGATGTCCGCAGCGCTGAGGAAGCCCGCCGCATGGTGACCGAGCTGGGCGCGGAGGCGTGGATTGACGCGGTCAACGTGCTTCCCGTGGCCTCTTTTACGCTGACCAAATTGGCCTGGCTGGCCCGCCATGAGCCAGACATTGCCGCCCGAGTGAAAACCGTGGGCCTGCCCCATGACTGGTTGAACTTGCAGCTCACCGGCGAATGGTCCACGGACCGTAGCGATGCTTCCGGGACGGCCTACTTCGATCCCGCCACGAACCACTACCGCCCCGAGCTGTTGGAGCAGTTCTTTGGCGCCGTGCCCGGACTCCCGAGGGTTCTGGCGCCCGAGGAAAGTGCTGGCCAACTACATCCGCGCTGGGGCGCAAGTGCCGCCGTCGTCGGTGCCGGCATGGGTGACAATGCTGGAGCGGCGCTGGGTTTGGAGATTGCGCCTGGTGAGATTGTGGTGTCGATCGGCACCTCTGGCACGGTTTTTGCCGTCTCCGATGCCCCTATACATGACACCTCCGGGCAGCTTGCCGGGTTCGCCGACGCCACTGGGCGGCACCTGCCCCTCTTGGCCACGATCAATGCAGCCCGAGTTATGGCCGCAGGTGCAGCCATGCTGAACGTTGACTTGGCCGAGTTTGACCGGCTGGCGCTCGCCGCCGCGCCCGATGCCGGGGGCCTGACATTGTTGCCCTACCTCGACGGTGAACGCACTCCGAACCTGCCTGATGCCACCGGGACGCTGGTGGGTATGACCAGAGCCAATATGACGCCGGAGAACCTGGCCCGTGCCTCTGTTCTGGCCGTTTTGAATTCTCTGGCCGACGCGCTCGCCGGGCTGAGCGCGTTTCACGTTCCGGTCCAGCGAGTGTTGCTCATAGGCGGTGGCTCGAAGTCGCGCGCGTTGCGCGAGGCTGCTGCCACCGTGTTTGGAGTGCCCGTCGAGGTGCCCGAACAGCGCGAATATGTTGCCCTCGGTGCCGCTCGCCAGGCTGCCTGGGCTGCCACGGGAGAACTTCCCGTGTGGGGCCGGCGGATTGAGGAATCCTTCACGCCCGACGGCGGATGGGGCGCCACCGTGCGCGAGCGGTACGTTGCAGCGCGAAAGTCTGTTTACGATGTGTAGTTTGGGTGGGCAAAGGATGGCGCGCCAGTCGCGATGCGCGGGGTGGAGCGGATAGGCAGCTTTCTGGGTGGCGCTATGTTGGAGGATCCCGAGCTGGCTTTTACCAGCGATCCGCGCTGGCCTGCGACGATGCCTGTGCCCAGAGCACAGAAGCCCCTCAATTCCGTGGCACTTTCCTACGGCCAACCATTGATGGTCGACAAACTGCCCCGTATGGGGACGCCGGTCGGGCGCTAAGTCAGGCGGGGCGTGGGGAAAACTGACATCTGCAGAATCACGCGCATTCGAAAATTTCCGACATCGGCCGTACATGCGTCGGTGAGCGACTGGCTTGTGGGACAGTCAAGATCGGCGGCGGACCCAGATGCACCGGTGCTTTTAGCGTGTCGATAAAACTATTCGCCCACAGCTTGCATCACCAAACGGCAGGTACCCTCATTGTTGCGCAACGGCGTCCAAATTTTCCTGATCTTTCTTGGCGCTTTGAAGAGGATCTGGTCGTGGAGTTGTGACCGTAGGGTCTCGTTTTCCTTCTCTAAGACTAAAACGAGGCGGATGCCGGATAGGTGCAGGCCTGCAGACAGAAGCTCCGCGATCCGTCTCTTCTGTTGCCCCGTTCCGACGAGTTCAGCTGCGACGGAGATCGCGTACACGCCTCGTGATTGCGAGTCTGACGCCGCGGTGATCCGCTCCTCAGTTGCCATCTTTGCTTGCTGGAAAAAATACGTCTTGCACCCAGTCTGGCAGGCGTGCTATAAAAAATCTAAGTCAGCCACACTAGATCGCGGCAGGCACGAGAGAACTAAATATTCACATCTGAAAGCTAAGTGTCACAGATATTAAGTGGCGTTGTGAAGGAGTGAGTAAGCCATGTTGATGCGCGCAGACCCGTTCCCTGAACTCGACCGGCTCACCGCGCAGGTGCTGGGCACTGCTGCCCGCCCGGCGGCGATTCCCGTGGACGCCCGGCGTGTCGGGGGCACCTTTGAGTTTGAGTTTGACTTTCCCGGGGTAGCCCCAGAATCTATCAACCTTGATGTGGAACGCAATGTGGTCACGGTCCGGGCAGAGCGCAGTGCAGTGGAGGGCAGCAAAGAAAGGCTTGCCTCCGAACCGCCCCAGGGCGTGTTCAGCCACCAGTTGGTCTTGGGCGAGAACCTAAGTTCAGGTCACATCGAAGCCAGTTACGACACCGGGGTGCTGACCCTGCGTATCCCGGTAGCCGAGAAGGCTAGGCCACGCAAGGTTGCTATCGCTACTGGGGAGGGAAACCGCCACGCCATCAACGCCTTACCCAGCAATGGGCAAAACTGGATCACCCAGACCGGGGCGTCAAACAAGAGCCGAGAACGATGTAGGACGATGCCAGCACGGCACGTTAAATCCCGCTCGGCGCAACAAAACGACAACTGTCACGTCCACTGTCACGTCCACCCGCACCCACTTTCGGCTGATACTGTCCCGCTACGCTAGGCACCGCGGAGCTCGTGAGGATGTGAACTGTGATGAAAAGTTCCTAGGACTTATGCGCCGTGCTGGAGGACACAGTCCGACGGGCCCGCTATAACCATGATCTGTCTCGTAGCCAATTAAGCAGGACGAAAGGTGTACAGGATGAGGACATCGAAGTCGAAGAAGACCTAACGCACGGGGTAGCTGGGAGCAGATCACATTCAGCACCGCACGAGTTTTCTTGGATCGCTGTTCGTCTATTACGGTGGGACCCACCCACCAAGGAGGTATCTTGTGATGAGCGCATGGCATCGTTTCGATTCACCCTTGCTGCCGGTTTTCCATGAACGCTTCGAGCAGCGCTGGGGCAAAGGCTCCGCCCCGTTCTTGGATCCCGAACTCCACGAACAACCGCTGCCTCGGGCCCAGTGGATCAACGCCGATACCGGGGCTGCGCTGGCTGTTGTCCCAGTATGGATCGAGGATGATGACATTCGCCGCTCCTTCGCCGTGTTCTACCTCCCGCCCGCAGGAGACATCTGGCTGCTTCATCCCGGTAGCACCGACTACCTCCAATCCCCCGGCAAGAATCACATCACCCTGCGCAATGACGCCTTCAAGAAAGCCGTCACTCACGCCGAAACCTTCATTCACGGCCCCGACAGCCGCTAACACCCTCCACTAAGCCAAGCATCCCTTCCCACGGGACTGCCCGTCGCTCGATCCAATAACCTGACGCAGCCACGGGCCAGTGCTACGGGAGAAATCGAATGTTTCTGTTCGGGAAGTACCGAGCCAAACTCTCCTGCTGGTCCCGTAGTAGAAGGGAACAACACCTGGCTGGGTGTCAGGCCATAGTTCTGCTCGTCGATACCGGCAAAGCAACACTGTTGAGATCCAAGATTCAGTGAGTGACGCAGGGAAGCAAAACGGATCGTTGCAGCCATCGGCCACATGGGTTGGTGTCCAACGAGGCCGCACCAGTGGCCACCCTAGAAGAGGTGACACCTACTTTTTGGCCAGTTATGCAGGAGTATGCGTAGAGGCAATATGAGGTGGTTCGCGAATCAGTCCGAAAACAAAACCGAGGAGAAGCTCCCGTTTTCATCATGCTGGCCTAAAAAGCTTGGAATCTAGCGGATGTGGGCCACCGTGCAGTCCTTCGTTCACATGAGGTTTGGTACTCACGAGCTCGCACGAAACTAAAGGGTGCTTCGTATGCCGCGTTCCGCCATATGTCCCCAAACCCTAGCTGCAGGAGCGGCGCCGGTTTGGTGTGGCAGTACATTTCGACTGGGGCCCGTTTACTGAATTACCCTCCTCGAATGTCCGTTCTGTCGCGTCCGCTGGTTGGTCATATCTGGAAACGAGTCGCTAGTAGATAGATCGGTATGCGGGAACCGCGCCTCTATCCTGCTCGTGATAAAGGAAGGAACCAATAGAGAGCAGCTCTCCGCTATATGAGGCCCACATAGCGGAGGACACGGCCACATCAACATTGGTAGGTCGGCTGCTGCGTAGGCTTCAGATTCAGAGTGCGGTGAGAAGTCGTGGCTCCTGTTAAAATCTGGGTTTCCTTGACCCTGATGGAATCCGACGTGAAATACAATCGTCATTCTGCATTCTGCATGAGCGTTACAGCTGCGGGTTGGGCAAGTGGCGTGTAACGCTTAGCGAAATGGTGCGGGGCGGGCAAGGCATGCATATGAATGCGTTGCCTTGCCCGCCCCATTGGGTGAATTACTGTGGTCGTCTCAAGCTGTCGAGGACCACTTACTGCTGGTGTTGCTCTGCTCATCTCAAGCTGTCCGATGACCAGGTATTACGGTGTTGCTCTGTCCGTCTCCTCCTGCTTGACGGCCTGGTATTGCGGTGTTGCTGGTACTACTGTGGTCGTCTCAAGCTGTCGAGGACCACTTACTGCTGGTGTTGCTCTGGTCATCTCAAGCTGTCCGATGACCAGGTATTACGGTGTTGCTCTGTCCGTCTCCTCCTGCTTGACGGCCTGGTATTGCGGTGTTGCTCGGCTCATCTCAAGCTGTCCGATGACCAGGTACTACGGTGTTGCTGTGGTCGTCTTCTACTGCTTGACGGCCTGGTATTGCGGTGTTGCTGGTACTGCTGTGGTCGTCTCAAGCTGTCGATGACCACTTACTGCTGGTGTTGCTCTGGTCATCTCAAGCTGTTCGATGACCAGGTATGACGGTGTTGCTCTGTCCGTCTCCTACTGCTTGACGGCCTGGTATTGCGGTGTTGCTGTGGTCGTCTCAAGCTGTCGAGGACCACTTACTGCTGGTGTTGCTCTGCTCATCTCAAGCTGTCCGATGACCAGGTACTACGGTGTTGCTGTGGTCGTCTCAAGCTGTCGAGGACCACTTACTGCTGGTGTTGCTCTGCTCATCTCAAGCTGTCCGATGACCAGATATTACGGTGTTGCTGGTACTGCTTTTGTCGTCTCAAAATCACGACGAGCAGGTACTAATGCAACGGTGCTTCCCCTTCGACAATCAACCACTAACTACAATTACTTCTAGCGGGGAACTTCCGTTCTCTTTTGTTACGACAAAAAATATAACCACTATTTGCGGACCCGTCAAGTCCTCTTTCGGCTCTCTGGGTTGCCCGCTTTTTTGCGGGGTTCGGACTTAGCTAGTGGTTCGCCTCGGTTCAGCAGCGCGTGATCAATGTCGGCTATCTTGGTGATCGTTTTAGGGCTTTGGGCCAGCGAGTAGGGATGTACAACGACGGATTTGTGAGCCATGTCGTGGAGTGAAATTGTCTCTATGGCAGTGCGCTACCGCTGCGGGCCGGACAGCCGGCGTTTAGAAAGTTGCTCGGGGGCTGGCGCAACTTTCTGTCTGAGCCTCGAAGCTGCGGTGGTTTTGATGGGAAGATATTTGGCTGCACGAGATCTGAACCATGGCGATGGGTGCTGTCAGGCGGTCAGGAACCCTTGTGTCGGTGTCCTAGTTGACGCTGGTGAATGAAGTCCCGAGTCAATTGTTAGTCTGCCCGGTTAGCATTCCCCATAAGGGACACGCTAACGACCCCTTGCGGGTGAGCCCAAGCCGCCGGACCAACCGAAACCCAGCCTAGGATTAGTGACACGAAACCCGGATTGGTGACCGTTAGCACCGGATCCTACATTCGCGCAGTCCGGAATTTTGATCCAAGCCGACCTGCCTAGAGTTACCGGCCCAGCGACACCAGTTCCTGAACAGCCGCACGGGCTCCCCTGGTGTGCAGGGTGTCGAGGGTTTGCAGGTAAGCGGTGGTGAAACGATCGTTATCCACCAAGTCCCCAAAGACGTCGCGGTTGCGCAGGAAAGCGAGCTTGTCCTCGCGCTGGCGAGCTGCTGCGGCCATGAGTGGTTCCTTGAGCCGATCAACTACGGTGATGGTCTGGCCGGATTCGTCCGTCCCTTCCGCATAGCGTGCCCATGAGGCGACGATGCCAGCGGAACGGGCGATCTCGCCGTCGTTCTTCAGGTTGATCCGCACCACCGGCAGGAGCCACTTGGGAATCCGGTCCGAACTTTCCGCGCACAGCCGGGCCAAGGTGTCACGAACATGCTCGTTGGAGTAGCGCTCAATTAGCGTGTTCTTGTACAGCGGCAGGTCCACGCCGGGCAGCGGAGAGAGCGTTGGCCCGCCCTCGTGGTCCATGTAATCGAGCAGGAACGTGGAAAAAAGCGGATCTTGTGCGGCCTCGTGAGCGTAGCGGTAGCCGGCCAGGTACCCGAAATAGCACATGCCCTGGTGCGTGGCATTGAGCAGGCGCAGCTTCATCAGTTCGTAGGGTTCCACATCCTGAACCAACTGCACGCCCGCATCCTCGTACGGCGGGCGGCCCAGGGTGAAGTGGTCCTCCAAAACCCATTGCTCGAAGGGTTCGCAGACCACCGGCCACTGGTCCACAATGCCGAATTCCTTGGCAATGGCGCTGCGATCCTCATCCGTGGTGACGGGGGTGATCCGGTCCACCATGGAGTTGGGGAAGGGAACGTTCTGGCGCATCCACGCGCCCAGTTCAGGATCCCGCAGCTCGGCGAACGCCGTAAACATTTTCTTGGCCACATCGCCATTGCCTTGGATGTTATCGCAGGACATGACCGTGAAAGGGGCAATGCCGCGTGCACGACGGCGGGAAATCGCCTCCGTGATCAGGCCGAAAGTAGTGCGCGGGGCAGCGCCGGGCACCAGATCGTGGATCACGTCAGGGTTTTCGGCATCGAATTCGCCCGTGACGTGGTGGAAGTTGTAGCCACCCTCGGTGACGGTCAGTGAGACGATTTTTGTTTCGGGGGAAGCCATTTTTTCAATCGCGGCCTCGGGGTCTGCCGGGGCGAAAAGGTATTCGGTGATGGAGCCAATCACCCGGGCTTCGCGCCGTCCATCGGGGTGCTTGAGCAGCATGGTGTAGAGGCAGTTTTGTTCCGCCATGACCTGTGCCATTTTCTCATCGTGGGGCAGTACGCCCACGCCACAAATGCCCCAGTCAAGTGCTTTTCCGGCATTCATGAGCCGGTCAATGTACATGGCCTGGTGGGCGCGGTGGAAACCACCCACGCCGAAATGCACAATTCCCGTGGTGACCTTTGACCGGTCATAGGAGGGGACGGCAACGGGAGCAGGCAAATGGGACAGGTTCTCGGCGGTGAGTTGCGGCATGGGGGCTCCTTTGGACGTGATATTCGTCCCACTATATCAAACGAGCGACCTATATCTACTCATATGAGCGAGAGGCTTATTTTCCTAACTTGTCTCTATGCCGCTGTGATTGGCCTGACTGCGGACTATATTGGCCAATAACCGTGGAATGACCCAACTGCCGTAGGAGAACCCGTGCCCCAGGATGTTGCCGCCCAATTAATTGAACAACTGCAGCTTGCCGGTGTGCAGCGAATCTACGGAATTGTGGGCGATAGCCTGAATCCGCTAGTGGACGCGGTCCGGAAAACCGGCGGATCCGCCACGGGCGGTATTGACTGGATTCATGTTCGGCATGAGGAAGCGGCGGCGTTCGCGGCTGGGGCTGAGGCGCAGCTGACAGGAAAATTGGCAGTATGCGCCGGATCCTGCGGACCGGGCAACCTCCATCTCATGAACGGACTCTACGATGCCAACCGCACCGGAGCTCCCGTCCTGGCCATTGCCTCCCACATTCCCAGTAAACAGATTGGCAGTGAGTTCTTCCAGGAAACGCATCCGGACCGGATCTTTGATGAGTGCTCGGTCTACTCGGAGCTGGTGAGCACCGCAGAGCAGGCACCGCGGGTCATGAACAGCGCCATTTCCCATGCTGTTGCACTACGCGGTGTGGCCGTCGTGACGCTGCCCGGAGACATTGCCAACCTCCCCGCCAATGCACCCACCCCACTGTGGCGGGAGCCCAAACAGGCCACCATTGTCCCGGCTCCCGAAAGCGTCGCAGAGCTGGCCGAGGCTATCAACCAAGCGGAGAGTGTGGCCATCTTTGCCGGGGCCGGAGTTCAAGGAGCCCACACCGAAGTGATTGCCTTTGCCGAGCTCATCAATGCACCCATCGGCCACAGCCTGCGCGGCAAAGACTTCATTCAATACCAAAATCCATATGACATTGGCATGACCGGGCTACTCGGTTATGGCGCCGCAGCCGAGGGCATAGAAGACGCCGAGCTGCTGATCTTGCTCGGCACTGATTTCCCCTACGACCAGTTCCTGCCTGACACCCGCACCGCCCAGATTGACCGGGCAGCGGAACATTTGGGTCGGCGCACCGATGTGGACATTGCCGTCCACGGAGATGTCTTGCCAACCTTGCAGGCACTCATGCCACTGATTAAGCCCAAGAAGAGCTCAAAGTTCCTCGAGAAGATACTGAAAAAGCATGATCGCCTAATGAATAAGGCTGTGGGTGCCTATACCCGCAAGGCCGATAAGATTGTGCCCATTCATCCCGAGTATGCTGCCTCACTGTTGGATGAAATTGCTGCCAATAATGCCATCTTCACCGCTGACACCGGCATGTGCAATGTGTGGACTGCCCGCTATATCAACCCGCTGGGCACCCGCCGGTTGATTGGTTCCTACCTCCATGGCTCCATGGCCAACGCGCTACCTCAAGCCATCGGCGTGCAAGCTGCCTTTCCTGGGCGGCAGGTCATTTCAGTATCCGGTGACGGCGGGCTGTCCATGTTGCTGGGCGAATTGATTACAGCCGCCGCTCACAATCTGCCCGTGAAGGTTGTGGTGTTCAACAACTCGACACTGGGCATGGTGAAGCTGGAAATGCTGGTGGATGGTCTGGCCGATTTTGGTGTTGACGTCCCGGACACCAACTATGCAGCCATTGCCGCGGCGATGGGCTTCCACTCGGTCCGCGTTAGCGATCCGGCCAAGATAGCCGATGCCTACCGGGCCGCGTTTGCCCATAATGGGCCGGCGCTGGTGGAGCTCATTACGGACCCCAATGCGCTGTCCATCCCACCGAAGATCAAGGGCGGGCAGATCTTAGGCTTTGCCACGGCCATGTCCAAGGTGGTGCTGAACAAGGGGGCTGGCGAGGCTGTCAGCATGGCCCGGTCGAATCTGCGCAACATTCCGCGCGGCTAGCCCCGCTCACCGTTAGCCCGCGTGGCTGGATTCCGCGCGGCTAGCCGCGGGGCTAAACCCAGCACCAAGTCCCGTATCCATCGACCTCTATAAGCAAGGAGCGCCATGCTGATTGCCGCCCTTATTTTCGCCGGACTGGCCGCGTTGGTGCACGTCTACATCTTTGTGCTGGAATCCCTGCGCTGGATGACCCCGGCAACTCGCAAAACTTTCGGTACCAACGAAAGCCAGGCCCTCGCCACGAAGGAGATGGCCTTCAATCAGGGCTTTTACAACTTGTTCCTAGCGGTGATAGCCGTGGCCGGAATCGTAGCCACCAGTGCCGGGCACCACGGCGTGGGCACTGCTCTGGTGCTAGCGGGCTGCGGATCCATGCTTTTGGCGGGGTTGGTGTTGCTCATTTCATCGCCCAAGAAGGCCAAAGCGGCGGTGGTACAACTTACCTTCCCGCTCATCGCCGTCGTACTTGTTATTGGTTCGCTACTGACCAACAGTCAATAACGAAGCGGTCAACAACATCGTTAGGGACAGGAACGGCACGCACAACAGCGCATGAAGCACTTTGTGTTCCTTCAGAATGGCCGCATACTCGCGCAAGAACGCGCTTGGAAGGAAATAGCGGGCCGTGGGAGAGCCCACCACTTGAGCGTCGAGCCCCAGTTTGCGCGACAGTAGGGCGGCGCGGAGCACATGGTAGTTATTGGTGACGATCACCAGCGGGCCGTCACGTCCGTGCTCACGAGCCACGGCCGCTGAAAGCTGTAGATTCTGGGCTGTGGTGGTGGCCTGCTCTTCAGCAATCACATGCTCGGGCGGAGCGCCCGCCGTGACCAGATAATCAGCCATTGCGGCACCTTCGGGCTGTGATTCATTGGCGCCCTGGCCACCAGAGGGAATCAGCAACGGAACCGCTGGCTCCGTTGCGTGTTCAGAGGTACCAGCCAGTGGGTCCAGCTGCGCGGCCTCCCTGTACATCTCCAGCCCCTTATCGAGGCGGGAGCGCAGCAGTGGCGGCACCTTTCCATTGATGATTTGCGAGCCCAGGATGACAATGGCAGCAGGATTGATGGTGTGCTTCATGCGTCCGTACGCCACCGCATAGGCCAGAAAAACCACAAAAACAACGCCAAAATAACTGCACAAAAAGAACAACAAAGCAGCTATGCCAACGGCCACCGGATTCAAAGTGACCACCAGCAGCACGGCCACAACAGGCAGTCCTAACAGGACTAGCCCGGCCAATAATGACAGTAGATTCCCGGTGCTGCGGCCCTCGCGGCGTGACATGGTCACACCGTTGCTGATCAAGAAGCCGGCCAAGACAACAACTGCCACCGGGGTCAGGGCGAGAACGGCAAAGGATACCCATGCCGTCCACGGAAACCACTCGGACAGGATCTGGGATACACCTGTCAGCGCAAACCAGCCAGCTGCCACCAAGACAATCCCGTTGCGGAGCATCCTGGCATCTTTGCTGCGCAGGCAGAGGTAAACGGCGCTCAAAATAGCGGCGAGAATCAGTGAGAACATGATTCAAGCCTAGACGGGGCGAGCTTCGCGCGGGACGATGGGTCCGCCGTCGTACATGGCTTTTGAAGCATCTCATGGCTGCCCAGTAGCTGTCCTAGACCCCTGCAAATGTGATCTTGGCGGTGAAGACGGGACAGGTTGGGGTAAGTAAGGGATGATTGAAAGGATGACTTCCCCCAAAAACATTCCCAGCCCCGCAGTCGCCCCCTCCGCGAGTGCACCGAAGCGCCGTCCGGCCCGCCCGGCACAGGTTATGCCTGCCACCGAGGGCTGGGACCAGGCCAAGAACCCGGAAGGCCGCCCGCTGCTGCAGTTCAAGTCGCCGCGCGTGTCACAGCCGCCGGTGCACTTGGCTGATCTGACGCTGCCCGAGCGTGAGGCCAAGTTCAAGGAGATGGGGCTTCCGGCGTTCCGTGCCAAGCAACTCTCCGTGCATTACTTCCAGCACTACACCACTGATCCTGAACGCATGAGTGATCTGCCCAAGGATCGCCGCGCTGAGATCGTGGACACCATGTTCCCGAAGCTGCTGACCGAGATCAAGCGCCTCACCACGGACAACGGCGACACCGTGAAATTCCTGTGGCGCCTCTTCGACGGCTCACTCGTGGAGTCGGTGCTCATGCGCTACCCCGGCCGCGTGACCCTGTGCGTATCCAGCCAGTGCGGTTGCGGCATGAACTGCCCCTTCTGCGCCACCGGCCAGGCCGGGCTGACCCGCAACATGTCCACGGCTGAGATCCTGGACCAAATTGTGCAGGCCAACCGAGTCATCGCCGAGGGCGGGCTGGGGAATCTGCGCCGCGACGGCGGGCACGACGCCGAGCGCGTTACCAACATTGTCTTCATGGGCATGGGCGAGCCCCTCGCTAACTACAAGCGCGTCATGAACGCCGTGCATCGCATGGTTGCTGAGGCTCCCGAAGGCTTGGGCATGTCGGCCCGCGGCATCACAGTTTCCACTGTTGGCTTGGCTCCGGCCATCAACAAGCTGGCACAAGAGGGCCTGGCCATCACCTTCGCACTGTCCCTCCACGCCCCGGACGACGAACTCCGCGACGAACTCATCCCCGTCAACGACAAGTGGAAGGTGGACGAGGTCCTTGACGCCGCGTACAACTACTACAAGGTCACCGGCCGCCGCGTCTCCATCGAATACGCGCTGATCAAGGATATGAATGATCACCCGTGGCGTGCTGAGCTTCTGGCCAAGAAGCTCAACCAGCGCGGCCGCGGCTGGGTCCACGTGAACCCGATCCCGCTGAATCCCACCCCGGGCTCCATCTGGACCTCCTCAGAGCCTGAGGTCATGCAGGAGTTCATCGACACGCTGATTGAAAATGGCGTACCCACCACGCTGCGAGATACCCGCGGCAAGGAAATTGACGGAGCCTGCGGCCAGCTCGCCGCTGCCGAGTAAAGCTCTAATGCAAAGGACGACGCCGGAACTTAGGTTCCGGCGTCGTCCTTTGCGTTGAGCGGTGGTTTAGTGTGCGCTCAGGCCTTGGTCGCCAACCCTGTGGTGGTGACGAACGCCGTGGTGGAGCCGGGCTCAATCTCGGTGCGGCCAGCGTCCTGAATGACCGGGCCCTTGCACTTGCGGGCGCCCTTTTTGAACTCTTTGGCTGCGAGTTCCTGTACACCCACGGGGCAACCTGCGTTGATCCACGCCTGAACGGCAGCTGGCTTTGACTCAAGTACCCATGCGAATAGTGCGTGGGCGGCCTGGGCGGCGGCCTTGCCAGTTGACATCCCCAAGGAGTCGTTGAGGGTGATGGTCAACGCGGCCTCCGGGAGCGGATCGCCGGGCGGCAACTGGGTCCCGGACACTTGCAGTTTGGCCAGCAATTTCGGCAGCGCTGCCGCTGGCATGGGCGGCAGGCCCGCGGCCCGGCCTTCACCAACGGTGGCGAGCACGTGATCGGGGAATGCCGCCAGCACCTTAGCGAACATCTTTGAATCGGCGCGGCGCACGGATTTAGCGAAGTGGCCGGCGGCCCAGATCCGCCAATCGGTGTTTTCCGGGGCGTGTAGGTACGCCTGAACTGAGGCTAAAGCTGCCGCGGCGATGCCGTGCTGTTCGCTGGCTGGTTCTTCCCGGTCAACGAACAAGATGATGGGTTGGACAAGTTCTTGGTCAACGTCTTTGATAACGAGTTCGCTAAATTCACTCACCTATCAAGGGTAGGGGTAAAGCATGGTGCGTGTGACAAGCTGGAACGGGGGCCAAGCGTGCCTCTGCCGTTCCGCCATTGGCAGCCCCAACAGCAATTAAGGAGAACCCGTGTCCAAACCGCTCACCGTTGCCAGCCGCGCCCAAGTGCCGCCCTTCCAGGTCATGGATATTCTCTCCCGCGTGGCGCAGCTGCGGGCCGAAGGTCGGGATGTGATTTCTTTGTGCGCTGGTGAGCCCGGCGGTGGCGCCCCAGCGGCAGTGTCCGCGGCGGCCGCAGCCATCCACGCCGCCGGAACACCCCTGACTTACACGCCGGCGTTGGGAATTTCCGAGCTGCGCGAAGCCATCGCCGGACACTACCGGCGCTGGTACGGGCTGAAAATACCGGCCCGAAACGTGGCCGTCACCACTGGCTCCTCCGGTGCCTTCGTGCTCACTTTTCTGTCCGCATTCAACGCCGGAGACCGCGTGGCTTTGGCCCGCCCCGGCTACCCGGCCTACAAGAACATCCTGCGCTCGCTGGGTGTGGAGGTAGTGGAGCTCGACTGCGGCCCGGACACCCGTTTTCAGCCCACCCCCGCCCTGCTCGAGGAGGCAGTGGCCGAGCATGGCCCGCTGACCGGTCTGATGCTGGCGTCCCCAGCCAACCCCACCGGAACCATGGTGTCAAAGAGTGAGCTAGAAGCCTTGACCAGCTGGTGTGCGGGAGCTGGCGTGCGCCTGATCAGCGACGAGATTTACCACGGCATCACCTACCCCGAGATGGGGGCTGAAAACCCGCGCGGCGTGTGCGCTTGGGAGCTGGACCGTTCCGCCGTCGTTATTTCCAGCTTCTCAAAATACTGGGGCATGACCGGTTGGCAGCTGGGTTGGGCCATTGTGCCCGATGACCTCATTGACACGGTCGACGCGCTCGCCGGCAATGTGGCGCTATGCCCGCCTGCTCCTGCCCAGATGGCCGCGGTGGCGGCTTTCAGCGAGCCTTCTTACGAGGCAGCCGAGAATTTTGTGGCCGAATATGCCCGCACAAGGGAGTACTTGCTCGCCAACCTGGACCGGCTGGGCTGGGGCGATGCCGCGCCAGCCGACGGCGCGTTCTACCTCTATGCCAACCTTGGACCGGCCATGAACGGGTTCGCCGATTCGGCCGAGTATTGCGCTGCGTTGTTGGAATCTGCAGGTGTGGCCGTGGTGCCCGGGCTCGACTTCGATGCGGTGTCCGGCAAGGACACGGTGCGCCTGAGTTTCGCCGCAGGGTACGACGTCGTCCGTGACGGCTTTGAGAGAATCGTAGCCTTCCAAACCTCCCGGACTGTGTGACGGAAGCGTCAGGGTGTGCGGGGCTGGGGGTACTTGGTGGTTCTAGGCTGTTATTGGTGCGGTGACTTCTTCGGTGATGTCGTCGGTGATCTCTGGGGTGTGCGGGCTCCCAGTGGTGGCATTGCTGCCTGCAGCTGCGAGGTAGTCGCGGTGCTTGGTGGGAATCCTGTCCCGATCGTAGGTAATGGTGTCGTAGCCGTGGGGCGCGGGTTTACCGTCTGCTCCTAGATTCACGAAGACAATTTTCTCAATGGTGAGGATGGATTCACGTGTAAACATGTTCCGGACCTCGGCGCGCATCGTCAGTGACGTGCGGCCAAAATGGGTCGCCGTCAGGCCCATCTCGATCAGATCGCCCTGCTCGGCGGAGGAAACAAAGTTGATTTCCGACATGTACTTGGTCACGGCCCGACCATTGCCCAGTTGCACGATTGCGTAAATCGCCGCTTCTTCGTCAATCCAACGCAGGAGGGAACCTCCGAAGAGTGTGCCGTTTGCATTGAGATCCTCGGGGCGGACCCATTTACGTGTGTGGAAGGTGATATCGCCGTTACTCATGACTACAAACTTACCGCCAAGCAGCGCGGTCTAGGCCCGGTATGTCCGCGGAAACACACCATGTGCTGTGCCACAGTTTCTCGGATTGAGGGATCTATTCCTCCATAGACGCCGCAGCGTGGAACGCTGTCCACAAAAGCGTTTTGTGCCCTTTTGCCTGGGGCGCGGAAGGGGAAGTGTGGAGCCATGGAAAGGATCAACCATGGATAACTATTTTGGCCCCGATGATGATTGGTATGTGGGCGAGAGCAACATAGACGAGGCTGTAGATCGAGAGTTTAGGCAGCTGACGAATCCGCTGATGAGGCCCCACGGCAACGAGTGTCTGGTGTGCTTTTTGGTGCGGATGGTGCCCGTATTGGAGCCCGTGGGGTTTGCCATGACCAGTCTGTTTCGGGACAGCAATGCCCCGCGCGCCACCGGCCTTGGTCCACGATTGCTGCGGCTGGGGATCCACGGGGACGTGAATCTCCTGCGGAACGGTACCGTGGCCAACGGGTTGATTTGGGTTGATGAGCGCTGTGCGGACTGCAACATGCCGCTGGGTGCGCCGCCGTGCATGGAGGTGCGTAGGGGATCAACACAACCGTGCAATCTTTGGCTTTGGCGACGGCACGCCGTGCTTGTGGGCGGCTTGGACTGGCCATGACCACGCCACTGAGGTTTTCGGTTCATGACAGAAGCGGCACCCGGGTGCGCCTGTCGCGCAAACCCGGGTGCCGGCGTCGGACGTCCCTTTCGGGACCGAGCTGAGACTACTTGTTCAGGTGATCCACCAGGGACTCGGCGATGCCGATGTACTTACCCGGGGTCAGCGCCAAAAGGCGCTCCTGAGCGCCGTCCGAAAGGCCCAAGCCTGAGACGAATTCCTGCATGCGCGCAGCATCTACGCGGTGGCCGCGAGTCAGGTCCTTCAGGCGCTCGTAGGGGTCTTCCATGCCTTCCACGCCCGCGATGGCCTCGGCGCGCATGACCATCTGAATGGCTTCGGCGAGAACTTCCCAGTTGTGGTCAAGATCGTAGGCCAGCACGGCTTCGGCAGTGTCCAAACGGCCCAAGCCACCGAGAACGTTGTTGATGGCGAGCAGGGAGTGACCAAAGGCGACGCCGATGTTGCGCTGGCTCGAGGAGTCGGTGAGGTCGCGCTGCCAGCGGCTGGTGACTAGAGTCGCGCCCAAGGTATCGAGCAAAGCATTGGAGATCTCCAGGTTCGCTTCAGCGTTTTCGAAGCGGATCGGGTTGACCTTGTGCGGCATGGTCGAGGAACCGGTGGCACCCGGAACAGGGATCTGCGCAAAGTAACCGATGGAGATGTAGCTCCACACATCCGTGCAGAGGTTGTGCAGAATACGGTTGAACCGTGCCATGTCGGCGTAGAGCTCAGCCTGCCAGTCGTGGGATTCAATCTGCGTGGTCAGCGGGTTCCAGGTCAGGCCCAGAGCTTCAACGAAGTTCTTTGCAACGTCTTCCCAATCAGCTTCCGGGACAGATGCATAATGCGCGGCGTAGGTGCCGGTGGCGCCGTTGATCTTGCCCAAGAACTCGGTCTTGGCAATGCGGTCCAGCTGGCGGGTCAGACGGAATGCCGTGACTGCCAGCTCCTTGCCCAGTGTGGTGGGGGTTGCGGGCTGGCCGTGCGTGCGCGAGAGCATCGGGACGGCACGGTTTTCCTCAGCCATCTCGGCGATCTTGGCTACGAGGGCGCGCGCGGCGGGAAGCCAAGCATCCTCGACGGCGCCCTTGACGCCAACGGCGTAGGAGAGGTTGTTGATGTCTTCGCTGGTGCAGCCGAAGTGGACCAGCGGCTTCAGGCGCTCCAGGCCCAGCGCGGCAAGATGGTTGCCGATGAAGTACTCCACAGCCTTGACGTCGTGGACCGTAACCTTTTCGATGTCGGCCAGTTCCTTGACGGACTCGGCATCAAACTCGGTCACGATGGCGCGCAAGCCAGCCTGCTGTTCTGCGTTCAGGGGCTCAGTGCCAGGCAGGACGTTGTTGTTGGTCAAATGGATGAACCACTCAACTTCGACAGCTACGCGATCGCGGTTCAGGGCAGCTTCGGACAGGTAGTCAACCAGAGGTGCGACAGCGCCGGAGTAGCGGCCGTCAAGAGGCCCCAAAGCGATGCGCTCGGAGGAAGCGGCCAATGACTTGCGGCCGGAAGGGATGCGGGCTGTGGCATTTGCGGAATCAGACATGGTCCTAATTCTTTCATGAACCGCCAATTCCTCCACAGTGGGGCCTCCCCTCTGGACAAGCCACAATCCGAGGTCAAGGTGTGGTGCGGGGTTTAGCCGGCATTCTAGGGTGGCCTTCAGGGCAGTAATAGGAGCACGTTCTATGGAAGGTGGTGCATCACGTGGCTGTTGACGGAGCCTTCCAGATCGGCGCTGGGTCCTACATTGGGCCAGCACCAGAAGCCGTTGCTGCTATGGCCGTCCGGCTGGATGGAATCTGCCAAGAAATGGCGGATTTGCGATTCCAATTAGCTCAAGTGGCGCTGGTGAATTGGAAATCCCCGGCCGCTGTCGCTTTCAGAGAGGAGCTTGCCGACCGTGATGGCGCTATGGTGGCTGCAATCCGGGCCACTGACAAAGCAGTGACTGAGAGTGACGCTTATGGACGTTTTCTCAACAGCAACTCCACCGGCTCCAGCAATTCCATTGCTCCGGCGGAATTCCTGAACCCCGCTTTTCAGTTGCAGCCGGGTCCCACCTTTGGTGGCGTGCCAGGAGGCTCGCTTCAGTGGTGAACCATGGGGCTGGAAAGGTGTTGATATGACTCAGTGGGGAGGAGATGGAACCGAGTTCACCGTTGCGGGCGGACTCAATTCCGTCAGTTATGTAATGGAGGAGATCGAAGCTGCCGGAGTCACCATGGGCAAGCTGGCCGAACGCATGGGCCAGCTTATTGGCGCCATGGACGCGGAAGCGAACTGGTTGAACCGGGCCGCGGCAGGAGCGTGGCCGTACCCCTATGGCCCGTTGGCTTCCTTGCGTAACGCGGTGTGGGTAGCTGGCCGGGTACAAGAGGATACAGCTGCATTTGCTCGCAAGGCACACCGCGCAGGTGAGAACTACGCGGACGTGGAGGCCCGCAATGCTGAGCTTATCGCCCGGATAAACCGACTTTCCGCCCTTCGCAAGGGCTTGCGCGCATGGGTTTTGGGGCCATTGGCTCCCGTTCAGGTTGTCTTCGATGCGGCGGCATTGTTGCGGCAACCAGGTGCGGGGATACGTGACGTGACAGAAAAGATCCTCAACGATGGCGGTGCCTATGGCGCGGGTTTATTGGGCACGGGCGCTGGGATGTTGTATTTGCTATCCCAACTCCGCAGACAAAACCACGGCGGATCGGGTGTCCAGCCAGCTTTTTTGCTTCGGAAAGCTTTTGATGGAACGGGATTGGCGCGGCCCGGACAGGTGGCTGTTCGGCCGGTTCCGGTACGGGAATGGGACCCCGCGGATCCTTACTACCCGCCGGGTCACGCATCCTACGCAGACGGTGTGCCATGGACGGTGGAAGCCAGCATTGAGGGCCTCTTGGCCGGCAGCTCCGATGCCTACAAGCATCCGCTCGGGTCTATCGGGGTGGTGCGGATCGAGCGTCCAGATGGCAGCCTGGCGTGGGTGGTCCACCTTCCCGGAACTGAAGACTGGTCCACGGTAGATAGCAAAAATCCCTTCGATATGGAGGGAAATTTAGAGGGCCTGACGGCGGCCCAGCGAGAGGCCTTCGAGCAACAGTCGGTGGTGGTGCAAGAACTCATCAAGGAAGCGCTTCGAGCCTCAGGTGCTTTACCGGGGGACGATGTGCTCATGACCGGGCACAGTGGTGGCGGCATCCACGCTGCTGCGGCTGCGGCAGATCCGGCCTTCCTGGCAGAAGTCAGTGTGAAGATGATTATCATTGCTGGCTCCCCTGCGAAAAATGCGGCTATCGCCCCGGGGACGGCGGTGCTGGATCTACAAAATGAGCACGACATCGTCACAGCAGCCGACTTTGGTCCACCACCGGCGACACCCAACTGGGTGACTGCGACATCACACCGGCCACCCTCGGAGAGTGGCTCAAATTTGGGCACGATGATTCCCGAAGCTCACGCCATTGATAATTACCTCAAGGATGCGGCCACCCTTGATCAGTCTCAGGACCCTGCCATCGAGGAGTCACGGGAGATTCTGAGAAAAATTATGGGCGCCGGGAGCGCAGGCGCTGCGGTCGGCGGGACCAAATGGGTGTATCAGGGGAGTGACGTCAACGCTCAGCAGAAAACCAAACCTCAACCCAAGTCCAACCCGGCGTTCGATCGTGTCAAGAAGGCGGGCATGGGTGGCTCACTCAACACCGGCAACCGCCAGCAACCGCCGATTCCTAGCGTCGGGACTTCGAGTTCCCCAGATTCCCGGTCAGCAGGGAAACGACACTGATGATCAAGGAGGCCAGAATGGCTGTCCAGAAAAAACTATCAATGGTGAACTGCACCGGTGTGTACGTACTGAGCCAGGCGGTCAGGGACAACATGGCGGCATTGATGACGATGGTGAACAAGCCCAGAGTCAAGATGGTCACTGGCAGTGACAGCAGCTTCACAATCGGTTTCACCAAAGCGTTGACCACGCCAAAAACTAAACCAATGAATAAATATCCCAAAGCCGTGTTGACGGTATCTGCTGTCCCTGACGGGCCGCCCAGATTGGAATCCAGGACCGATGTGGAAGCTATCGCCATGCCAGGAAGAACCCAGCTGGCGATCCACAAGGCAACGGCATTGAGCACTACTTGAACGAGGATTCTTCGCATGTCTCTATCGTTCCACAGTCGCGCCCTGGTGGCATGTGTCTTCTCTTCGAGCTGTCCTCCCCGGTCCTCGCTCCCCTCGCCCGCTCCCAATGCTCGCGCGCTCGCAGTGGGTCCCTCGCTGGCGTGGGCCCATGCCCGGGGCCCCTCGGCCATTAGCGCCTAATGTCCTCCCCGGCCCTCGCTCCGCTCGCCCGGGGCCCCTCGGCCATTAGGCTTAGCTCATGACCGAGATTAATAGTCCTGCAAAGTCGGCCGTGCGGCCCCGTCCTGCGGTGGATCGCCTGCCCAAGTATGTTGCGGGGAAACCGCCGGTGGATATCCCCGGTCTGGAGAGCTTTAAGCTCTCTTCTAACGAGAATCCGCTGGGCCCTGTCCCAGCCGTCTTAGAGGTCTTGCGCAATGCCGCGGATATCCACCGCTATCCGGACTCGGGAAGTGCCCGCTTGTGCGCAGCTCTCGGCGAGTTTCTCGACGTGCCAGCCAGTGACATTGTCCCCGGCGCTGGCAGCCTAGGCGCCCTCAACCAGATTCTGGCCGCCTTTGCAGGCCAGAACGAGAACGGTGTGCAGGACGAGGTCCTCTACGCGTGGCGCTCCTTCGAGGCTTACCCCATTTGCGTTGGACTTGCCGGAGCCAAAAGTGTTCAGATTCCCGTTCGTGCCGATGGTAGTCACGACCTTCCCGCCATGGCCGCCGCAGTCACAGACAACACCAAAGTGGTTCTGCTGTGCACGCCCAATAACCCCACGGGACCTGCCCTGGGCTCAGCGGAAACTGAAGAGTTCATTCGAACTGTTCCCCGCGACGTAGTCATTGTCATCGACGAGGCCTATCAAGAATTTGTGCGCATAGGTGATGCTGTCAACGGCGTAGAGCTCTACCGCAAATACCCCAACGTCATGGTTCTGCGGACATTCTCCAAGGCGCATGGGCTGGCCGGCTTGCGCGTTGGTTACTCCCTGTCACAGCCTGAGATCACCCAGTACGTGCGCGCGGCAGCAACACCATTCGCCGTCTCCGGAATAGGGGAATCGGCAGCGCTCGCGTCGATGGAAAATTACAGTCAGGTTGTCGAAAGAGTACAAAGTCTGGTTGATGAACGCGATCGCGTCATGGCTGGTTTGAAGGATCTTGGGTGGGAAATTCCAGACGCCCAAGGCAACTTCGTCTGGTTGGCGCTGGGCCCCAATAGTCAAGAGTTTGCTGCATTAGCTCAGAGTCAGGCCCTTTCAGTGCGCGCCTTCGGTGAGGAGGGCGTTCGGGTCACCATCGGTGAGGTGGATGCGAACACCCGATTCCTTGAGATCTGTGCGTCCTATACAAAAGAGCCACGGCGTTCCTAGCGGTTAACAAAGGCATGAATTACCGGGCTGTACCGATACAGTTGTAAATCGAAAACGTATATATATGCGCGCCGCGGAATGCATTCCGCACATGGCATATATCGGCACCAACGAGTCGACGCAGGGCACATGTTGTCCGAAGAATTGGCAGACGAGGAGACAGCATGGGCGCCGCCCAGCAAGCTGACACAGGCACATCAGAAACAGGTGCCCAGGCATTGACGCACCCGCAGGCAGGAAACCCGCCAGCGGGAGACCAAACAGGTGTCCGGCAGCCTAACCCAGCAGGGCTATCTGCCGGAGTGCTGCGCACTGAAGGGGTGGGCCCGGACCAAGCGGTACAACTCTTGGATGCGCATGGCGTCACCCATCACGATGCCACCTTCAGCCCGTACATCGAGAAGCTGGACCCGGAAGTTCTGCGCGGTTTCTACCGCGACATGGCTACTGTGCGTCGCTTCGACACCGAAGCCACAGCGCTCCAACGCCAAGGTGAACTGGCCTTGTGGGTGCCGGTCATTGGCCAAGAAGCTGCCCAAATTGGTTCCGGTAGTGCCATGAACAAGGCCGACTACGCGTTCCCCACCTACCGTGAACACGGCGTGGCACTGACACGCGGCCTCGACTTGGCAGATCTGCTCAAGCTCTTCCGAGGCGTCACCAACGGCGGTTGGGATCCTCGCGAGACCAACTTCCACCTCTACACGCTGGTTCTGGCGGCGCAAACACTGCACGCCGTGGGCTACGCCATGGGCATCTCACGCGATCTAGTGGCTGACCCTGCCACCGAGCCAGCCGCCGTCGTCGCGTACTTTGGTGACGGCGCCAGTAGCGAGGGCGATGTGCACGAGTCCATGGTCTTCGCCGCCTCCTACGACGCCCCCGTGGTGTTCTTCTGCCAGAACAACAACTGGGCCATCTCCGTTCCCTTCGAGGTCCAGTCCAAGATTCCGCTGGTCAACCGGGCCGCAGGGTATGGAATTCCTGGCATTCGCGTTGACGGCAATGATGTTTTGGCCGTCTATGCCGTGACTCAGTGGGCACTCGATCATGCCCGTAGCGGCCATGGGCCTGTGTTTATTGAGGCCTCCACCTATCGCGTGGGCGCTCACACCACGGCAGATGATCCCACCAAGTACCGGATGAACGCTGAAGAGGAACTCTGGAAAACCCGGGATCCGCTGGTGCGCTTCGAGGCATACTTACGCTCCGAGAACCTGGCCGATGACGCCTTCTTTGAACAGGTGAAAAGCGACGGTGAAGAGCTGGCTGCCCATGTGCGTCGTGCCACGCTGGCGTTGGGTAGTGCGGATATCCGCCACAAGTTCGCCACGGTTTACGCCGAGGCTCACCCGTTGGTGTCCGAGGAATTGGCTTGGTTTGAAAACTACGAGGCGTCCTTTACTGACGTCGACACCGAAAACGCACAGGGCGGTGCCGCATGAGCACAATGACCATGGCAAAAGCCATCAATGAAGGCCTTCGGGCCACACTGAATAAGGACCCCAAAAGCTTCCTTATGGGTGAGGACATTGGCGCTCTCGGTGGCGTTTACCGCATCACCGAAGGCCTGCAAAAGGAATTTGGCGCCCACCGGGTTATGGATACCCCGTTGGCCGAGTCCGGGATTATCGGCACGGCACTCGGTATGGCGCTGCGCGGGCACCGGCCCATCTGTGAGATCCAGTTTGACGGCTTTGTGTTCCCTGCCTTCAACCAGATCACCACTCAGTTGGCCAAGATCCGCACCCGCTCCGACGGTCAACTCAGCGCCCCCGTGGTCATCCGCATTCCTTATGGTGGCGGCATTGGTTCCATTGAGCACCACTCGGAATCTCCGGAAGCGCTCTTTGCCCACACACCCGGGCTGCGCATCATCACCCCCTCTAACGCTAACGACGCTTACTGGATGATCCAGCAGGCCGTTGAATGCAAAGATCCCGTCATCTTCTTTGAACCCAAGCGCCGCTACTGGCTCAAGGGTGAAGTAGACACCGAAAACAGCCCAGGCGATCCTTTCAAAGCCCATGTGGTGCGCGAAGGAACCGATGCGACCCTGGTAGCTTATGGCCCGCTGGTACCCGTGGCCCTGGCCGCAGCCAACGCCGCTGCCGAAGACGGCCACAGCGTGGAAGTCATCGACCTGCGCTCCATCTCACCCATTGATTTTGACACCGTTGAAGCCTCCGTCAACAAGACTGGGCGCTTGGTAGTAGCTCATGAAGCTCCCACCTTCGGCGGTATTGGCGGCGAAATCGCCTCACGTATCAGCGAACGCTGCTTCTACTCACTGGAAGCCCCGGCCATTCGCGTGGGCGGATTCCACATGCCCTACCCCATAGCCCGAGTGGAAGAGCACTACCTGCCGGACATTGACCGCATGCTGGAGGCGTTGGAACGCGCCTTCGCATACTAGGAAGGCCCCCATGTCTACCCTGAATTTCTTCAAGCTTCCCGACGTTGGCGAGGGTCTTCTGGAGGCCGAAATCGTCACCTGGAAGGTCGAACTGGGCGACGTTGTCGCCGTCAATGATGTGATCGTGGAGATTGAAACCGCCAAGTCACTGGTTGAACTGCCCTCGCCCTACGCGGGTGTAGTGGCCCAGTTAATGGTTGCTGAAGGTGAAACGGTGGATGTGGGAACGCCCATCATCGCCATTGGCTCCGAGGTCTCCGTGGCCGCCGCCGCTGCGCCCGTCGCTGCGGCCCCTGCCGAGCCTGAAGCCGAAGTGCTCAAGCCGCTGGTGGGTTCCGGTCCCAAGGCCGACGCCGTCAAGCGCCGACCGCGGATCAGCTCACCCTCCGCTGTGCCCGCCCGAGTAGCTACCCCGGCCCCTTCCGCTCCAGCTGCGACTGTAGCTCCGGTTACGCTTCCGGCTCCGGCTGCGACGCCGCCGACGGCCCCCGTCGCTGCCCAGCAGGCAACTGCGCCCGCCGCGCCTTCCGCAACGAGCGCACCCGCTCAAGAGACGGCGTCGACCATTATGACTAAAGCGGCAGCAACAGCTGGCCGCATGGTGGCGCGGGCCAACCGCGCCCTGGCCAAGCCTCCAGTCCGCAAGGCCGCCAAGGACATGGGCATCGACCTGAACGAGGTTTCCGCCACCGGGTTGCGCGGCGAGGTCACCAAAAAGGACCTACTCAGCTACCAGGATCAGCGCACCGCAGAGCACGACGGCGCCGGTACTTTTTGGGCGCCCGCCACCGGCTCTGGACTCGAAGATGACCCGCGCATTGAACGCATCAAAGTCAAGGGTGTGCGCAAGGCTACGGCCAAGGCCATGGTTGAGAGTGCTTTCTCGGCGCCGCACGTGAGCATTTTTGTTGACGTTGACGCCTCGCGCACCATGGAATTCGTCAAGCGGCTCAAGGTCTCGCGCGACTTCGAGGGCATCAAGGTTTCGCCACTGCTGATTCTGGCCAAGGCCGTGATTTGGGCCGCTGCACGTAACCCGTCCGTCAACGCGACGTGGACGGGGGACGAGATCATTATTAAGCACTTCATGAACTTGGGCATTGCCGCGGCGACCCCGCGCGGGCTTATGGTGCCGAACATTAAGGATGCGCAGAACCTCTCCCTGAAGGAGCTGGCAATTGCGTTGAACTCCCTCGCCACGACGGCTCGGGCTGGCAAAACTGCGCCGGGCGACATGCGCGGAGGTTCGCTGACCGTCACAAATATTGGTGCCCTCGGCATTGATACCGGAACGCCCATCATCAACCCGGGCGAGGTCGCGATCGTGGCCTTCGGAACCATCAAGCAAAAGCCGTGGGTGCTGGACGGGGAAGTCATTCCGCGCTGGATCACCACTTTGGGTGGATCTTTCGATCACCGCGTGGTGGACGGGGATCTCTCGGCCCGTTTCATGGCCGATGTAGCTGCCATCATGGAAGAGCCGGCACTGTTGCTGGACTAACTCCTTTAACCTTGAACGCTCCCGCAACGTTAGGGGTGTCTTCGCCAACGATCCCGCAGGTGAACTGCGGCAGTGTTGGCGAAAACTCCCTGTGCTGCGGGAGCGTTTGTGGTTGTGCTGGGACTACTGCGCTCCGGCTACTGGGTGGCAGCGAGGGCCGCGGCCAAAACTGGGGCCAGGCGCTTCACACCTTCGCGCAGAGTTTCCGGAGGTACGGCGCTAAAAGCCAAGCGGAGTTTGTTGCTGGGGCCGGCTGCGGCAGAGAATGCGGCGCCGGGAACGAAAACAACCCCGGCGTCGATTCCCTGATGTAGCAACGGGTAGGTGTCGATGCCCTCGGGCAGCGTCAACCAGACGAAGAAGCCGCCTTCGGGGCGCGTCCATGAGACGCCTTCTGGCATGAACTCTTCCAGTGCTGCCAGCAGGGCTGCGCAGCGTTCGTCGTAGAGGGCGCGGTACGTGTCAATTTGTCCGCGCCAATCGTAATCGCGCAAATATGCACTGACTAGTAGCTGGTTGAACGTGGGCGGGCACAGGGTTACGGCCTCGCTGGCCAAGTAGTAACGCTGTTTGAGGTGCGCCGGAACCAGGGCCCAGCCAATGCGCAAGCCGGGAGCAAAGATCTTGGAGAACGATCCCAGGTACAGCACGTCCTCGGGGTTGGCCGCACGCAAGGAATCCGGCAGAACGCCGTCGAACTTCAGGAGTCCGTAGGGGTTATCTTCGAGCACCAAGATATTCGATTCGCGGCATATGTCCACGATTTCTTGGCGACGCTCCGGTGCCAGCATGACGCCCGAGGGATTATTGAAGTTAGGGATGGTGTAGAGCAATTTAATGGTCTTGCCCGCGGCATGCAGGACGGCGATCCGCTCGCGCAGCAGTGACGGAATAATACCGTTTTCATCGCCAACGACCGGCTGGACATCGACTTCGTAGGCCTCGAATGTGTTCAGTGCGCCCACGTAGGTGGGGTCCTCCAGGAGGATGACATCGCCCGGGTTGCAGAACACCTTCGCGGCTACATCCTGAGCCGATTGAGACCCAGCGGTGATCACCACGTTCTCAGGGTCGGCGTCGAGAATGCCCTCCGCGGCCATGACCTCGCAAATCTGAGTCCGGAGCTCAAGCGTTCCCTGACCGCCACCATACTGCAGCGCTTCCAGGCCGTGCTCAGCAATGATGGACGCGGCCGTGGCGCCCAGCTGGTCAAGGGGGAGCGATTGCAGATACGGATTCCCGCCAGCCAGGGATACGAGTCCGGGTTGCATGGAAATCTCAAAAACATCGCGCACGGCCGACTGTTTGATGTTGGCTGCGCGCTGCGACAGCAGCGCCTCATGCCGATGTGGCGGGGGAGTTGGCCTCTGAGTCGCGGCGCGGTTGAGGGCATCGACGGCTTCTTCGGACAGGGATTCGGCGGCAGCGTTGGCGCTCGAGGCTGAAGTATTCACGTGCTCAGGATATAACCTAAGTTGCTAAATAGGCATCAAAAGTTTTCGATTGCGCGCTTTATTTTAAACTCAACGCTTCGGTCAACGTCTTCCCGTTGATGGTGATGGCTACGGGTTTCCCCGCGGCCTGCTGCGCAGTCAGTAGCAGTTGTTGCTCGAAGCGGGGGATATCGCACTCGCCGGCCAGGCTTAGGGTGCCACTCAGGTGTGCGGTCATGCTGGTTCCGGTCCTGTCTACCGAGTCCACGCTGAGCCGGGAATCCGCGAGGGCGTTTCTCAGTCCGGACAGGCCAATGTGTGCAGCGTGGTTGTTGAGAAGTGTTCGGAGGGCGCCTTCCACGGGGTCAGTGTAGGTAACTGTTTGGCTAGTGACCGCCACGGCGCTATCCCCGCAGCCCACCGCGGGGCCGGAAACGCCGGCGTCTCCCTCTGCGATGAAGAACAGTGTCACCGAGGCGGAGGTTGCCATGACCGTGGGTTGTGGCGCGTTCGACGGCGGAGCTTGGCTTGCGCTCTCCCCATCACTCGGCGTTGTGGCTGGCAGGGTGGCTGGCAGGGTGGTTGGCGAGGTGGTTGGCGAGGTTGCGGTGGCGCTTGGGGCAGACACTGTTGAGGTTGCTGCCGCGGAGGGTGTCGGTGACGTTGTCGAGTCGCTTGGAGGGTTGCTGGAGCAGCTGCCCAGAATGAACGCTGCTCCGGCCAGCAACGCCACGAATGTGATTCTGCCTTTGCTGCGCATGGCTGCCTCCGTAGGGTGAATCCGGCGGCCGCCTGTTGTGGCCACATGTCCCAGTCCACCCAAACTATGACCCAATGCGATGGTGCGAAAGGTTGCGGGGGTAAAGGGTGTTCAACCGTGACCACATAGCCGCATGATCACGAGGCCGTTCACTAGTGTCACGGGATGTCCATCATTGACGCTTGGTCATTGCTGCACTCCGTCTGCACTGCTTGACCTGCACTGCTTGACCTTCACTGCTTGACCTGCACCGTTGCGCCTGAGGCGCTGAAGCGCTGGGGCGAGCAGGGTAAGTCCCTTCGCTTTGGACTCGGCAACCACTCACAGCCACGTTCAGCATTGATATTGCCGGCCGGTGGTTACATATCGGTTGTTATTCGGTGTTGGCACTCTTTTGTTGGGCCAGCCAGGCAGTGATGTCTTGGCGGCGAATCCGCCGGTGCGAGCCACGGTACTCAACAGCGATATCGCCCCGGTCAGTGAGGTTACGCAAAAAGGTGTGGGAGATGCCGGCCAGCTCGGCTGCTTGGGAGGTGGTGAGGAGATCCGCGATGCTAGCTACGGACACAGCGTCTCCGCGGGAGAGTCGTTGCAGGAGATCGAGCACTGCTTCCCGGGCGCTGGCCTCGAGGCGGTGCGCGGTCCCGTCCACGAAAACTGTGACGTCATCGCTGTCTGCGAGGGTACGCGCCAGCGAGGCTTGTTGTGTCGGTTCCAGCGGGGACGTGATTTTGGGGGCATGGAAGGTCATGCAACACATGCTAGCCCGGACTGTAGGGTGTGATCCATGACGGAAATAATCCGCACCGCGGTCCTGGGCTATGGCTTGGCGGGAAGTGTCTTCCATGCCCCATCCATTGCGGCACTGGAACGGTTCAGTCTGGATGTCATTGTGACCTCAGATCCAGTGCGTCAGGCCGCGGCGCAGCTGGCCTACCCCGGGACGCGCATCCTCTCACGCCACGAATGGGAGAGGGCAGACAGTCATAAAGACCTTGATCTGGTGATCGTGGGAACTCCTCCGGCCTCGCACGCGCCCTTGGCAACTAGAGCCCTTGAAGCCGGATGTGCGGTGGTGGTGGATAAGCCATTTGCGCTCTCCAGTGTTGAGGGCGAGGCCTTGATTGCTCTGGCGCAGGAGAAAGGGCAGCTGCTCACCACCTACCAGAACCGGAGGTGGGACGGAGAGTATCTGACCCTGCAGAATTTACTGGCCGACGGCACGCTGGGCGAGGTGCGCCGCTTTGAATCCCGGCTGGAACGCTGGCAGCCAGTCATCACCAAAGCATGGAAGGCGCAGGCCACAGTGGCGGACGGTGGCGGGATCCTGTTTGATTTGGGCTCACATCTGATTGATCAGGCGCTGCAACTATTCGGTTCCGTGACCCGGGTGTATGGAGAGCTGGCCGCACGCCGCCCGGCAGAATTGGGGGACGACGATGCCTTCGTGGCCCTGGAGCACAGCAACGGAGTTACCTCGCACCTTTGGATGAATCTCAACGCCACCCACAAGGGTCCGCGGTTGCGCGTGGTGGGTTCTCAAGCCGCCTATGTCAAGCAGGATGGGGACATTCAAGAAGCTCAAATCCAGGCGGGTGTGCTCCCCGGCGACCCTCTGTACGGCGTAGAACCCCCGGAGCAATGGGGCGAGTTGTGGCGAGAGGGTCAGAGCAGTCCCGTGCCAACGGTGCCGGGTAATTTTCCGCAATTCCATGAGCTCCTCGCCGAAGCCATTCTCAACGGTGGACCGGTCCCGGTGAATCCTGTGGATTCCGTGGAAGTGTTGCGAATTATTGAAGAGGTTCGTCGTAGCGCCACGTAAGGTAGGACGCCCCGTAGGCTAGAACAAAAAATAGGCCAGCAAGAGTCAGTATTATCGGAAAGGCGGCTCCATTGTGAGCTTCGAAGAAGCCAGGGCGCAGGTATCACCGGTGCACAGTAGTGTGGCGTTGGCTGAGCCGAGTGTCAATGTCCGGCATCGCTGGACGGCCTCGATCGTACTGGTCAATGTTGGTATCAATGCCGCGTTCTTCGGCCCCATCCAAGTTCTGCTGGGTCAGCAGGCCATGCATTTCAACGCTGATGAGAAGGAAGGCATTCTGGCGCTTGTGACGGGTGCGGGTGCCGCGGTTTCCTTGGTGGCGAATCCACTGTTCGGGACGTTCAGTGACAGGACCACCTCACGGTTTGGCCGACGCGTCCCCTGGGTTTTTATTGGCGCACTCTTGGGCACTATTGGTCTGGTGGGCTTGGCAGGGGCGCCGGGCGTCGCGGCCATGACGCTGCTCTGGTGCTTGGTGCAACTGGGTTGCAATGGTGCGCTCGCAGCCACCACGGCCGCCATCCCGGACCAAGTTCCCGTGCGTCAGCGCGGCAGTATTGGCGGCTTGGCATCCATGGGCACCGTGCTGGGTATCCTCATGGGCGCGGCCATTGGTGCTGTGGTTGCCGGAAATTTCTCACTGGGCTTCATCATTTGTGCTATCGGCCTGGTGGTGGGCATGGTGCCGTACTTGTTCTTTGCTAACGACCCCGTGTTGGATGCGAAGGACAAACCAGCCTTCACATGGCTGAATTTCGTGTCCGGGTTTTGGATCTCGCCACGGCTTTACCCTGATTTCGCTTGGGCCTGGATCACCCGCTTCCTAGTCAATGTGGGCAACCATCTGGTCACGCTATATCTGCTGTTTTTCCTAACTGACTCCGTGCGCCATGAGGATCCCGCCTTCGGCGTCTTGGTCCTAACTGGAATTTATGCGGTCTTGACGCTGATTACTGCCGTCATCGGTGGACGCTGGACCGACAAAGTGGGTAAGCGCAAGCCGTTTGTCATTGCCTCATCGGCGATCATCGCCTTGGCCGCGTTGATTCTAGCGTTCTTTCCCACCTGGATCGGAGCCCTTGCCGGAGCCGCAGTGCTGGGCATTGGTTACGGCGTGTATTTGGCCGTGGACTTCGCCCTGCTCACACAGGTGCTTCCGTCCTCTGCCAGCCGCGGGAAGGACATGGGCGTTATCAATGTGGCGAATTCGCTGCCGCAGGTCATTGCCCCCATCATCGCGTGGCCGCTGGTCACTCTCCTGGGCGGTTATGTGACGCTCTATGTAGTCGCGGCTGTCATTGGACTGCTGGGTGCGGTGTTTGTCGTCAAGATCAAGGGAGTCGACTAGGTCAAGCGCATCGGTGCCGACGTGGGTGCCGGCGTGGGTGCCGGCATCGGCTGCGGTGAACGTTGAGCCCTGCGAATTTTCACCCACCTGAAGGCTTCTGCAGCCATCACTTCTGCCCTCGATTGACGCTCCCTGCGCCTCAGACTCCAGTGACACAGTGTCGTTAAGACCTTGACAGTGTGTCACTATCTTTGATTAGCTAAGATTACCTTTACCTAATTATGGAGTTGGCCATGTCTGCGCCCGCAGTTGAATCCGTCCTTTCTGAGACCACTGTCGCCCTGTCGGAGGAACTCAAGACTCACACTGCGGCCGCCCACTCAGCAGCTGAGGATTCCTCCTTCGTGTCAGAGCTGATGGGTGGCGTCTTGGAGGCTGCTGCATTGGTCAGTCTGTTGGATCAGAGCCTGGTCATTTACCGTGCCTTGGAGAACGCGCTGGCAGCCCATGTTGAGCACCCCCAGTTGGGAGCTTTCCTTGATCCCAAGCTTTCCCGCGTTGCAGCTCTAGAGGCCGATATGGCGTTTCATCATGGTGCGGACTGGGAAGCTCAGCTGGCCGATGGTCGGATCGAAATTGTGCCAGCTACCCGCACCTATGCCGACGTTCTGGAAAACGTGGGCGCCGAGTCTATCGAGTTTCTTCTGGCCCACCACTACGTGCGCTACATGGGTGATCTCTCCGGTGGTCAGATCATCCAGCGCCTCGTTCAGCGCCATTACGGCATTGCCGATGAGGGGCTGAACTTCTATACCTTCCCCGAGATCGACAAGCCCAAGCCCTATAAGGATGGCTACCGGAACCTCATGGACAGTACCGATTTCACACGCGAGCAGAAGGACACCATCTTGGCCCACGCTGCCGATTCCTTCGAGCTCAACCGCGCAGTGTTTGTGGACCTGGCCGCTGCCCGTAGGACCGCAGCCTAGGCTCTTTCAGAGATAGAAGACTTGGCCTCTTGGCGCAAGAACGACGGCGGCATTCCAGTTGCCGCCATGGACACGGAGTCGAGTTCGCCGTCGTAATTGGATTTGGTGGTGTTGGGCTATGACGCACGGCGGATCGCCCATTGCGTGTCTAGACCCCGAGCGGATCCTGAGACTTATCGGTGGACCACGGCTAAGCAGACGCTACTAAACCGTGGTGGGAAGTAATGGCAACCCGGCAGTTCATCTCAGCAATTGTGCTTCTTGATGTAGCTGACCAGTAGTTGTTCAAACGGGCTGCTTGAGGAGTCGGAAACTGCCGCATGTTTTGCGCGCTTCCCCGGATTCGATGGGTCCACGGGAGTGGGTGGAGGTGCCGATTCCGCGGCTAGTGTCGAGGTGGGCGGTGCCGGACTGGCGGCTGTGTCAACACGTTTCTCAAGCCATGGAGGATAGATCGGCGGGCGGCTGTCTTTTCCGGGCGCTCGATGCTTGGCTCCGGACGGTGCGGTCCAGCTAACCGTTCCGTCGAGTTCTAGAGTGGGAGTCCAGCCCCGTAGGCGAAGGACATGCCGGTACGGGTCCTGGATGCTGCGGTAGTTTCCGTTCCGGTCTTTATCGTCCTTGAAATGTCTGAGCGCGTGGTGACGTTTACAGGCCGGACGAAGGTTCTCCATAGTGGTCTGCCCGCCGTTACCGTACGCCTTGAGATGATCTGTTTCGGTATCCATGGCCGGGTTGGGGCAGCCTGGGAAATAGCAACCACCTGAGATGGCCCGCAGTACAGCCTTGTCTGATTCCCGTAATTGATATCGCTCAGGATGCAACCCCAAAGGTTCTCCTGTGACGGGATCGGTGAGGACACGCAGGAAGCTACCAGCCGAAGCCATGAGCCTGCGGGCGATGTCCAGCGGCACGGGTCCTGAACAGGTAGTCGAGCCTGCCAGCTCGGCGGGTTCATCAGTGATTCCCATGGCTCCCAGAAAAGGTACGGTGACCAATATGGTTGCTTCGGGCAGTGGTGGATCGGCCACCAGTTTGTTTGACTGGAGAGCTTCAAGTTGGTCCATATATTCCTGGCCCGGGTTCTCTGCAATTCCATCCACCATGCCCTTTGCATATCCAGAGCCGTCCCCTTTCCACGCCGTGGGTGGGGCTCCACCTCCAGCCGAGGCTGAGTGGCCTGAGGCTGATAGACCTGAATCGGACTCTATTCCTACTGGCGGCCTGGCATTTGCTGGGTCGGCAGCGCTGCTGCCAGTTTCTGTAGCCGCTGGGTCACTCCTGCTCGGATCGCTCGCACGAGTATCACCGCCAGTGGCCGGTCTGGCGCCAGTGTTGCTGTCATTACCGGCACCGGCACCGGTGCTGGTTGTAGTGCTGCTGGCTGGGATATTGCCACCGGAGTTCTCCGCAGAGAAACCAGGCAGTGGTTGTTGGCCGAGTAAGAGAGCTGCTGCGACGTCCACCCGCAACTGAGTCAAGGTCCGGTTTTCGCTGTGGCTGGCCTGGCTGTTCTCACCGGATTGGCTGCTCTGAGACTCAGCGTTCTCGCCGGTGCGGGGCAGGTTTTTGAGTGCTCGGGCCGTTCTGGTGCACTTGACCCAGATTCCTTCGGCCGCCAGCGATGGCAGGTGAAGGGTCAGCCATGACATGCCGTCCTTGCCCGGCCCCAATGTCATGGCCCGTTGGGAATGGGCAGTCTTGGTGCGGGTCCTGATGGATTCCGGATGAGTGGCTTCCCTTGCACGCCTGGCTTTGGGAGTAAAGCTAGCGGCGCTGGTTCCTGGCGCTAGATGCAGGAGGCGCTGTTCAAAGGCTGCGACGTCAGCAGTGGAGATGCCGGGCGTCTCCAGAAGTGTTTCCACCTCATCCACAATGGTCCACGCATGTCTTAAGGAAATGACGCCCGTCCGCAGCAGCTGGAACGTCTGGGGATAGTTGTTGACCAGCTCCGTTGAGTGATGCGCCAGTGTGGCGGCCGTGCGTTCGGGAATGAGCAGAGTCAGCGCCAATTCGCTGTGGGCGCTGGATTCGTAGATGCCCGATTGCCACGAGTCTAAGAAGGAGGCTTGTGCTTCAATGGCTGCAGCGGCCATGAGATTGGCTACCAAGGCGGCCTTGGTTGCTGCGAGACGATCTTCTATCCGTTTTAGGACTTCCAAGGCGGCTATGGACGTGTCATATTGTGCCCGGGCCACACCCAATTTTGAAGGCTGCTCAGGGCCCGACATCGAGGCTGGAGCGTCAAGCGCTATCCCTTCAAGAAGGGGACTGTCAGTACCAAAGGGTTCAATAGAGGGAAGAGTAATAGCGCTGAGGAGTGTAACCACATCCTGTGTGGCTTTATAGCCCCGGTCTCCGGGGACATTCTCCGGATTACTCATACTTTCATATTACGCTCATCGTTATGCTTATGCTATAGATTCCCAAATATATATACGAATAGTTTTTTGTTGCCAGAAGCGGCGACCAACAGGAGATGGCACACTTGCCGTATGGATACACAGATCATATGGAGCATTGTTTGTGGGCTGGCCATCGCAGCGGGTGCAGTGGGCGTCATCGTGCCGGTATTGCCCGGAAGCATCCTCATTGCCGCAAGTCTGCTGACGTGGGCGATCGTGGTTGGAGGGCCCCTGGGTTGGATCGTGTTCGGGGTGGGCCTACTCTTTGTCGCCGCGGGAATGGCTTCCAGCGCGGTGCTGACGGGCAAGGCCATGAAGGAACGCTCCATCCCCGGCCGCTCAGTGGTCATTGGGCTTGTTCTGGGAGTGGTTGGTTTCTTCGTGGTACCGGTGGTGGGGCTCCTGCTGGGATTCGCCGTCGGACTTTTCCTTTCGGAATTTGCCCGCCAAAAGGAGTTCAAACCGGCAGTGTCGTCCTCCGTTGCAGCTCTGAAGGCAACAGGTTTAGGGATCCTGGCAGAGTTCGGTTTCGCCGCACTGGCAGCAGGAACGTGGGTCACGGGCGTACTCATTTACTTTCTGAATAGGTAGCGCGCCACCTCAACAAAAAGCTCTACGGGACGTCAAGCACAACATTGATGGGCGACATCCGTCCACCGCAGCGTTCATTGCCGGAAACGCGAGTCCAGTTCAAGGCAGTCGACTGTGCAGCCACAATGTTCCCGCTACGGTCGTACACCCGGAAACTGACGGACTTGGGAGGGTTCGCGGCCACGTTGAAGAGCCAAGAACCATCCTTTTGGTGGGTGAGCAGCCCCGATTTTTCCGTGGAATTCTTGGCGAAAGTGGGTGGCACCGGAATGCAATCAGCCCCAGCGCATGCGCTCACGGCCATGGCCTCGACATTGCCCGTCAGAGATAGCGTGAGCTGGTTGTTCCAGTTAGGTGTGGGGCAGGGGCCGGCGTCGCGGTCCAAGACAATGGCGCCAATGATGAAGGCCATGCAAAAGGCAGCCACGATGGGAACCAGAACAATTTCCACACGGCGGCGACTGAAGGGGGCTACAGGCATGGCCACATGTTACCGAACCACTCTGACTGTTTGCCGCGAACGCCCTCATTCCTGCTTCCTACTAGTATCTGAACATGCGCGCAGAGCCGGCCGGCGTCCCGTTTCGGTACCGCAAATATGGCCACAATCAGGAAGGCGGCATCATCCGTGAAGGATTTTGGTGTGATGGATTCTGAGGTGAAGCACGACGCCGGACGGCGGCTTACGCTGCATGTTCCGATGCGCTGGGGGGACATGGATGCCTACGGACACATCAACAATGTGGAAGTGCTGAGAATTCTCGAGGAGGCTCGGGTTCATGCCTTTGGTCCACCTGCTGGCACCGGTCTTCCTGGAGTTGAGGTGGCGCAGCCCATATTCTCCGACCTTCCGGAGAGCACCCAGGCGCTGGTGGTGGAGCATCGGGTCAAATATTTGACGCCTCTGAACTACCGCAATATTGCCGCGGTGGTGCAGGTGTGGGTCAGCGCCATCAAGGGAGCCAGTTTTACGGTTGCTTACGCCGTTTTCGATCCGGTCACGGAGAAAAAGTGCGTCATTGCTGAGACCGTTTTGGCGTTTTTCCATGAGCCCAGCGGCACTTTGGTGCGTTTGACGGACACCAAGAAGGCCCAATTGGCGACACTGCAGGGTCCAAAAAACTTCAAGCCCTGAGTCATCTCCAAACCAAGCGATGCTGGCCAGCGTAAGGTGGAATACTCATGGAACGCAAGGGTCTCCGGTCGCAAATACAAGGTGTCCGACGGTTCTAAGAATGTCCGCCGGTAGAAATGCGGCTCGGCAATAACAGGCGGTGCAACTTCAGGTGCAACTTCAGGTGCAGCTTCAGCTACAGCAGAGACAACGGACTATAAAGGGGCACAGTGGCGGCGCAGATAGGTGAACTAGTCGGGGAAACATCCGGTTTGGGTGGTTTGGGTGGAGTGGTGCTGCAAGAAGTAGGTGCAGCCATGGCAAGTCCCGCTCAGACCAAAACCGGTGCTCTGGACCGCCACGCCAACGCGCACGACGCTTCCCACTTCCTGCTGATTCCACAAGCAGTCGCGGTTCCGGCCAATGCCCTCGAAGTGGCGAATTTGATGCGCATCAGCGCCGCCCGTGGGCTACCGCTCACCCTACGCTCCGGCGGAACCAGCCTCAGCGGCCAAGCCGTCGGCGGTGGCTTACTAGTGGATGTGCGCAAGAATTTCCGCGGCATTGACGTGCTCGACGGCGGTGCTCGGGTTCGCGTGCAGCCGGGAGTTACGGTGCGGGACCTGAATGCGCGGCTGGTTCGGTTCGGGCGTAAGTTCGGCCCGGATCCGGCCAGTGAGGCTGCGTGCACCATTGGTGGAGTAGTTGCCAATAACTCCTCGGGCATGGCCTGCGGAACCACGGACAACGCCTACCGGACCCTGGAATCGCTGACCTTAGTGCTGCCCAGCGGGACAGTTGTAGACACCGGCGCTGCGGATGCTTCGGCCCGCCTGCGCGAGTTGGAACCCGAGCTCTTCAAAGGGCTAGGTGAGCTTGCCGAGAGGGTCCGCAGCAACCCGGCCTCACGCGCCACCATTGAGCGCCAGTTCGCCATGAAAAACACCATGGGTTACGGGCTCAATTCGCTCTTGGACTTCGATGATCCCGTAGATATTTTGGCGCACCTGGTGATTGGCAGCGAAGGCACATTGGGGTTTGTGGCCGAGGCTGTTTTCCGCACCGTCCCGCGCCTTGCCCATGCCACTTCCGGACTGCTAGTTTTCAAGAATCTTGAGGCAGCCAACACCGCGTTACCGGCGCTCGTGGATAGCGGTGCGGCAACTGTGGAGCTGATGGATGCACTGTCCCTGAGGGTTGGCCAGGGTCTGAGCCAGGTTCCCGCCGTAGTGCGCGATCTTGCCGTAGATCAGCACGCAGCTCTGCTGGTGGAATACCAAAGCGGCAGCATTGATGAACTCGCCGATCTCAACACCAAGGCCATGGCACTCGCCGGATCGCTGGGGCTTGATAAGCCGGCCAATTTCAGCCAAGATTCCAAGGTTCGCGCCGAGTTGTGGCACCTGCGCAAAGGCCTCTACACCTCGGTGGCTGGTGCGCGTCCGCAAGGAACCACAGCACTTTTGGAAGATGTGGTGGTTCCGGTTCCCGCGCTGGCCCGGACTTGCCTCGAGTTGAACACACTTTTTAATAAGTACAGTTATGCTAACTCAGTCATTTTTGGGCACGCCAAGGATGGCAATATTCACTTCATGCTGACGGGCAAGTTCGCCAGCAAAGATGAGCTCGACCGCTACTCCTCCTTCACAGAAGACATGGTGGATCTGGTGCTCGCTGAGGGTGGTTCACTCAAGGCTGAGCATGGCACAGGCCGCGTCATGGCGCCGTTTGTGCGCCGCCAATACGGTGATGAGCTGTATGCGGTGATGCGCCGAATCAAGGAACTGTTCGACCCAGCCGGCATGCTGAACCCAGGTGTCATTCTCGATCAAGATCCTATAGCACACCTGCGCCATATAAAGGCGGCGCCGCCCGAGGTGGACCCCGAAGTGGACCGCTGTGTCTCCTGTGGATATTGCGAACCAGTCTGTCCTAGCAAGAACCTCACGCTGACCCCGCGCCAGCGCATTGTCACCTTGCGGGACATGGAAACGGCCCGCCGCGCAGGTAATACGGGGCTGGCCGACGCTCTCGCCAAGGATTACGAGTACTCCGGCGTGGACACCTGCGCTGTTGATGGTATGTGCCAAACAGCATGTCCCGTGGACATTAACACCGGCACGCTGGTCAAGCATCTGCGCACCAAGGACGCCGGAAAGGTGGAAAGCGCCGTGTGGGGCGCGGCCGCCAAACACTGGGGCGCCGCCACCCAGGGAGCCGGGCTGGCGCTGGGCGTAGCCGCAAAGGTGCCATCCCTTGCAGTGCAACCCGTCAACCGGCTGGGACGCAAGATCCTCGGCGAGGACACATTGCCGCTCTACTCTTCTGAGCTTCCTGCCGGAGGTAAAGCACGACGCCGGCCCGCACCCACCGGTGTTGCGGCGGCTGTGTACTTCCCCGCCTGCGTCAACGTCATGTTCGGCCCTGCAGGGGAGGGTTCGGAAGGTGTGCAGGCGAGTTTTGAGCAACTGTGCGCTGCTGCCGGAGTTCACTTGCTGGTTCCAGAAGATATTTCTCAGGCGTGCTGCGGGACCCCATGGTCTTCCAAAGGCATGGCGTCCGGGTTGGCAGAAATGCATGCCACAACCCTGAAAATGTTACGGACGGCCACGCGTGATGGTGAGTTGGATGTCATTTGTGATGCCTCCAGCTGTACCGAGGGGCTGTTGCACACCATTGAAAGTGAAGTTCTGGCGCCCGGACAGAAACCACTGCGCGTAGTGGACGCCGTGGCGTTTACCGCCGAGAAGTTGCTCCCATTGTTGCGCGGACGTGGCCAAGACGGGGATTGGGAGCGTGTGGAATCGCTGGCGCTGCACCCCACCTGCTCCTCGACCCGTATGGGACTGAACCCCGCCCTTGTGCAGGTGGCGGAAGCCGTAGCGGACTCGGTTCAGGTCCCTGATAACTGGGGCTGCTGCGGCTTTGCCGGTGACCGTGGGATGTTGCACCCGGAACTCACAGAATCGGCTACGGCGGCACAGGCCGCAGATGTAGTGGCGATGGACGCCGTCGCACATGCATCGTGTAATAGGACGTGCGAGTTGGGAATGACCCGGGCCACAGGGGAGGACTACCGGCACGTGCTGGAAATCCTTGCGGACGCCGTTTCGAGCAAAGTTCCCGTAATACGGGCGTAAGTTCGCCCACTTTTAGGCCTATTTATGCACTTTTGTGGCTAAAGTAGGGATCAAGAATGGCGTCAGCGCGCAAGGTGCTGAAGCTTCGGTAACAACCATAAGGATGAAACAAATGGCTGGAATCATCATTGTCGGCGTCGACGGCAACTCAACGTCCATGAAAGCTGCCCGCGTAGCCGCGGAGCTGGCCAAGGCTACAGGCCGCACCCTGCGCGTGGTCACCGCTTTCGGCGAAGACAAGACCGAAAAGGTTGCCATCGGAAACGACGAATGGTTCCTCTCCACGGCAGATGAGGCTGAGCGTGTTGCACAGCGCGTTGCTGAAGAGCTGAAGATCTCCGGCGTCAAGACCGAGTACTCCTCGGCATTGGGCAAGCCGGCCGACGTCCTGTTGGAAGAAGCTGCCAAGCTTGACGCTGACATGATCGTTGTCGGTAACGTCCGCATGCAGGGCCTGGCCCGCGTCCTGGGCTCCGTTGCCAACGCTGTTTCCCACAACGCCCCGTGCGATGTGTACATCGTGAAGACTGACGGCTAATCACCTTCTGTTGACAAAACCCCCGCAGCGCATGATGCTGCGGGGGTTTTGTGTTTAAAGATTGTCGTTAAAGTGTGTGCTCTGGCGGTGCTGTGGCGGTGCTCTGGCGGGCCGGCATGTGACTCGGTCGGAGGGGCGGGATCGCAGAGAGCTCCCGGGTTACCTGCCTACTAGCTCACCTGGCGACCATATGATCGGAAACTAGCGCTGCGCTCTGTTCCAGCGAAATTTCTCCGGATGCAACGCCTAGAACCAAATCAAAACCTTGATCAGCGGTGAAGTTATGTTTGTGTCCATTGATCCACAGCGTCAAGGCCATCAGTGTCCACGCAGTCCGTTTGTTCCCATCAAGCAAGGCGTGGAAACGTGCCACTGATTCCAGCACAGCTGCTGCCTTCATGGGCAACAATGGATAAACATCTGCGCCAAGGACTCTTGTGGCGGGTCGGGCCAAGGCTGACGCCAGCAGTCCGGCGTCTCGGACATGAAATCCCAAACGATTAACTACTCGTAGTGCATCCTCGATCTCGAGGTAAGAAGTCATGCATCCTCAAGGCGCTGCAGCAGCTCTGCATCGTGGTTCAAAACGAAATCCAGGCCCGCATCAACGTCCTGTTGACGGCCATGGCGCTGCAGCACCAACTCAGCACCCTGTAAGAGCAGGGCGGACTTTGAGGTGTGCTGATCGGCCGCCAACTGATCCAATCGGCGATCAAGTTCTTCAGGAACGCGCAGATTCATAGCCATACATACATGGTACCAAATCAGTACCACTTGGGAGTCAGAGAGTACCAATCAGGTAATCAAGTAATCAGGGGGGGCCAATGCAACTGCAGCGTGAATTCCGGTGACAAGCTACTTTAGTTGTACGGCTCGGGTTCAGTGCTTGGTTTCAGCGCTTGGCCGCGGCGTAGAATTCGGCGACGATCCGCTCTGCGTGGGGGCGGAGCTGGGCCGGTGATTGCTGGTTCTGCTGGGCCTGGTTCATGAGGGTTCCGATTCTCTGAATCACCGACGCCCGAGGTTCACTTTGACGTTCCTGCGGGCCAAACTCCTGCCAGCCAGGCGGAACGCGCAGGTACCAGTCGAAGCCGCTTGGGCGGGCGGGGATCCCGGCCGCGTGGAGATACTCATTTATGTCGTCGTCAATATCGTGGCGATCTGCCTGTGTGAACGGCACTAACTCGCGGGTCTCCACACCATTCCGGATGCGCGTCTGCTGGACTGTCCTGCCGGCATCTGACTGCACGGTTTTGCGGACATTGTCCGGCCCGGCAGCCCAGGCCATCAGTGCGAAGAAACCATTATCGCCGAGCAGCTCCCATTCGCCGTCGGTTCCCTTGAAGGCTACCTTGTCCCACATCGTTTTTCCTTTCGCTGTGAGCTGTGAGCTGTGAGCTGTGAGCTGTGAACACTGACCAGTGAGCTGACGCTAATTGACCACGTCGGTGATACCGCGGGCGGTGAGGTAATCGGCGTCGGACGTTTTGGATGCACGCACCAAGGCGGGCTTAGTGCCCGAGGCGGCGCGCGCCAACCACGCCGTGAACAGCTCCCCGGATGGGTCGGCCACTGAGCGGCCTATGCCTGTGGCCTCATCGCCCGGGTCGAAGGAGAGCGCAGTGCTGCGTGCCAGCGGAGCCGTGGGGTTGGCACGTTCGGCGGCAATCAGTTCGGCCAAACGCAGGCCCGCGGGCTTGGGGCGACGCTGCGAATCCAACAACCCCAAGGTGTATTCCAGCTCAGGGAAGTCGGCCAGCTTGCGGCTGACATCGTGCGAACACCACCACGTGACGCCCCACAAATTAGGGGTATCCAACACGGGTCGCAGGCTCTGCTCCAAGAAGTCCGCTGCGCCGTCGAATGGAACAGCGGGGTACGGAGCGCCAATCTCCTGCAACCAAATGGGCCGTGCTGGATCATCCGAATAGGCGTCGGCCAGCTGGATCAAGTAGTCGGCAAAGAGCGTCCGGGCCGGGTGGCCTTCGGGGAACAAATGCGCCACCGCCACGAATACCCACGAGTGCACTGTTGTGGCGTCGCCCAGGCTCGTGGCGTGCGCCGGTGTGACAGGGCAGCTGTCCACAAACCAGGCATTGTCATCAAAGCTGTGCTGATGCATGCCCGTGGGCCACGCCTTGCGGGCGGCGGCCAACAGGGTGTTGAACCATTCGCCCATTTCTGCCGGGGTGGTGAGCTGCTGCTCGGGATGCCGCTCCACCGCAAACTGGTTGGTCTCGTTGCCCAGGGTCATGCCCAACACGTTGGGACGGGAGGTAACCTCCGCAGCCAACGCGGTGATGAGCGCAACCTCCGCCTCCACCACCTGCGGGTCCGTATAAATGTTGCGCCGATGCCAGCTAGTCACCCACGAGGGCAAAAAGTCGTAGCTGGACAAGTGCCCCTGCAACCCGTCGACCGACACATCCAAACCGAATTCTGCAGCAGCGTCCACCACCGCACCCACATCGGCAATGCCCGCCGGGCGGATCAACGAACGGTTCGGTTGCAGTAGCGGCCACAACGGAAAAATCCGAACATGGTCCAAACCAAGCGCCGCGATCGACTCAAAATCGGCGCGCACGGCATCCACATCAAAGTCCTGCCATGAATGGAACCAGCCCTCGCTGGGCGTGTAATTCACGCCCCAACGCACCGGATTCCGTCGTGGCGGGGTAGTGTTGCCAGCCGCCGAAGGGACAGGGTCAGGGAGAATCATTTGCTGCCTCTCGCCAAGCGCAGAGTCAGGATTTGGAAGGGCCGCAGAGTGAGCGCCATGGTGGGGTTCCCGGTGCCGTCTGGGGTGTCCGGGCCGGCACCCACGGTGAGGGATCCGGCGTCGTACGGCTGCTCGAGAAGGTTATTTTCCACCACGCTAACAACAGCAAACGACGCCGAGAGCGTCACCTTTGCGCGCGCCCCCAACGGCTCGTACAAGCGCACGATCACGTCACCGCTGCGGTCATCAGCCAACTTCACGGCCTCAATGATGGCGCCCTGCGAATCGGTGCTTACCAGCGGCTCGACGGCGGCGCCGGGAACCTCTGCCGGTACGCAATGCCACGGCAGGTTCAGCGCGTAACCGGCGGCGATAGCATCCGTCACCTCAGCGCCAACGACGAGCCCGTAACTGAAGGAATGGTGGCCCTGATCCGTGGTGGGATCGGGGAAACGCGGCCCGCGCAGCAGAGAGAGCCGCACCGTGGTGAAGCTGGCGTCATTGCTGCCTGGGTGGCGTGAAACATCGTGCCCGTATGTGGAATCGTTGATGACGGCAGCCCCAAAACCGGGCTCGCCCACATGGACCCAGCGGTGTGCGCACACCTCAAAACGGGCGTTGTCCCACGAGGTGTTCTCATGTGTGGCGCGCTGAATGTGGCCATATTGGGTCTCGAACCGCGCGTGATCGGCGTGCACGTCGAGCGGAAACGCGGCTTTCAGAAGCGTTTCCTGCTCGTGCCAATCGACCTCATTGTGCACCGTGATGACCTTGGAATCCGGGGCAATCCGCACGCGTTGGGTGATGTGCGACTTCCGGAAACTGCGCTTAATGGTGATCTGCGCGTGGCCGTTCTGTATTTCCACGTCCATCGAATCCAACTCGCGGAGGTCGGTGACGGTGTTCTTGTAGAACTCGTCAATGTCCCAGGCGTCCCACATATTGGGGAAATCGGCGTGCAGCTGAAGTAAGTTGGCACCTTGACCTTCAGGGACGAGCTCGCGGTTGGCGGCCACGTCCACGATGGAGGAGATGACGCCGTCGGATCCGAAACGCACGGTGATGAGCCCATTGCGCACAACTATTTCGCCGCTGTCCCTGTGCTCCACCGTCACTTCTGCGGTGTCCGGTGCCGGTACGCCCGCGCTGAGTGGGGCGATGCCGCGGCGTGGGTACGGGGAGGCGTTGAAGTGGAGGGCGGAATCGACGGACGGGGTCTCGACAAGCTCGGCCACCGGGGCGGCCTCAAGTACCGGCCGCGGCGCGAGGGCGTCCACCGCCGCAGAGATGATTCCCCGGAGATCCTCGGCGATCCGGGCGTAGCTTTCTGCGGCTTCGCGGTGCACCCAGACGATGGAGGATCCGGGCAGAATATCGTGGAACTGGTTGAGCAGTACCAACTTCCAGATCCGGTCCAGTTCGTCGTAGGGGTAGTCAATGAGACCCCGAGCAGCGGCCGTGGCGCTCCACAGTTCCGCCTCGCGGAGGAGGTGCTCGCTGCGCCGATTGCCCTTCTTGGTCAGTGCCTGCGAGGTGTAGGTGCCGCGGTGCAGTTCAAGGTAGAGCTCGCCCTTCCACGCAGGTGCGTTGGGGTATTCGGCCTCGGCGGCCGTAAAGAACTCCGCCGGGCTTTGGATGGTGACCTGCGGGGAGCCTTCCAAATCGCGGGTTCGCTTGGCTCGGGCCAGCATTTCGCGCGTGGGTCCGCCCCCGCCGTCGCCCCATCCAAAGGGGATGAGTGAATTCTTCGCGGCACCCTTGTCGCGGAAGTTGCTCACGGTGTGGGCCAATTCGGCACCTGAGAGCTGGGAGTTGTAGGTGTCGGCGGGCGGGAAATGCGTGAAGACGCGGGTGCCGTCGATCCCCTCCCAATTAAAGGTGTGGTGCGGGAATTTGTTGACGGTATTCCAAGAGATTTTCTGCGTCAGGAACCATTTGGCGCCGGCCTGCTTGACGATCTGCGGCAGCGCTGCGGAGTAGCCAAAGGAGTCCGGCAGCCAAACTTCTTTGCATTCGATCCCGAAGTTTTCGCGGAAGAAACGTTGACCGTACGTGAACTGCCTGGCCATGGCTTCTGAGCCCACCATATTAGTGTCCGACTCCACCCACATGCCGCCCACGGGGATGAGACGTCCCTCCGCCACGGCCTGCTTGACCTTGACGAAGACCTCCGGGCGGTGCTCCTTCAGCCATTCGTACTGCTGGGCAGAGGACATGGCGAACTGGAACTCAGGATTCTCCCCCAGTAAATTCACCACATTGGAGGTAGTGCGAGCCACCTTGCGCACCGTTTCACGCACCGGCCACAGCCACGCGGAATCAATGTGCGCATGCCCAATGGCCGTGATTTGGTGGGCGCTGGCGTTGGCAGGCTGAGCCAGAACCTCCGCGAGCAGGGCTCGGGCTGCCGCGGCTGTGCCCACAATGTCTGAAAGTACGACGGCGTCCAGCGCACGTTCCAGCGCGTACAGGATGTCCCAGCGGCGCGGATTCCCTAGGTCCAGTTCGGCCTGAAGCTGGTCGAGCACCTCAAAATCTTGGACCAGTTCCCACACCTCGGTGTTGAAAATATTGATGTCGGCCCGGGCCATGGTGTAGCGAGGGGCATCTCCGGCCGTGAACTTTTCGCCCAGTTGCGTGGGGATGAAGGGGTTGTCCGTGAAGACGAACGGGTTGGCTGCAGCCTCCACGTACAGGTCGATCTTTTCCCCGCCCTGGGCCGTACTGCCCTGAGCCGCGCTGCCCTGCGCATCCACTGAGACGGGAACCCAGGTATTGAGCGGGTTCAAGGCCTTCACCGTTTGCCCGTCGGGACGGTACACCAAACCCTCGGCTTGGAATCCCGGCCATGATTGGCTGAAGCCCAGATCCACCACAAGCTCAACCTTGTGCCCACGAGCCTCCGGCGGAACCGTGCCGGTCAGGTGAATCCAGCTAGTTCCCCAAGCCGGGCCCCACGCCTGACCGACGGCAAACGGCGCAAAGGAGGGAACGGCGTCGTCCGCGGTTGCTAGAGAGGAACTTGAGATAGGCGCAAGCCCGAGCGCCACGGCAGGGTCAACGGGCTCGCCCTGGCCGCCGTCCACATGCCACGCCGTCAGCTCCAGAGGGGCAATGGGCGTGTGAATCGCGGGGATGATCCGTTCCACCAAAACTCGTTTGAGGCGGTTCTGAATCAGACCGTGTTTGTCGTGCATGTGGGTGGACCTTCCCGTGGCGGACGGTGGGGGAGCTGAATTTTCAGTCTAGTAGGGCAGCTCAGACCCATGGGCAAGGTTGCCGAAGTCGTGACGCGATTTTTTGCGGCGTGGGGGAGTAAATGCGCGGCACCGCACCGGCCACTGCCTACAGTGGAACCATGAATTCACCCACTCAAGGCTTCGCCGCTCCCCAGTTCGCCCCCGTCCGGGAGCTTTTCGAGACCATGCTCGAGGCCGATCCTCGCTATAGTGCGCAGCTCGCAGTGTACGTGGGCGGTGAGCGGGTGCTGGACTTATCGGGAGGTCCGGATTCCGCGCCCGCCTCGCTGACCGGCGTTTTTTCTTGTTCCAAGGGCGTTGCGGCCTTGGCATTTAGCCTGTTGGTGCAGGACGGGTTGGTGGATTTGGACGCGACAGTGGCCAGTTATTGGCCTGAGTTTGCGCAGCAGGGCAAAGAATCCGTCACTGTGCGTCAGCTGCTATCCCACCAAGCCGGGCTGGTGGGAGTACCGGGCGGTTTCGCCATGGAGGAATACAACGATCTGCCGATGGTGGCGGACCGGTTGGCCGCGATGGCGCCGATGTGGCGCCCCGGCAGCGGTGTTTTCGGCTACCACGCCCTAACCATGGGCGTATTCCTAGAAGAGCTGTGCCGCCGAATCACGGGAGAGCGTCTACAGGACGTGTACAACCGCCGTATTCGTGAACCGTTTGCCGCCGATATGTACCTAGGATTGCCCGACTCTCTTGAGTCAAGATTCCGACCCGTGCTCTTTGACGAGCAACCCGCGCCAGCGTTTTTTGATCCGCTCTCCATTGCTGGCATCTCCGGGAATGTGCAGGCCGGAAATCTCCTCAGCATGCCCAACCTCCGCAGTGTGCGGGCCGGTGGAAGCACCAGCGGTGCTGGAGTGGGATCGGCCGACGGATTGGCCCGGGTCTACGCAGGAGCCATCACCGGGATCGATGGGCTGGAGCCCTACCTGACACCCGAGACCATTGCGCTGATGAGCGAAGAACAGGTGTGGGGCCTTGATCGAGTATTTTGCAACACGAGTGCCTTCGCCGTGACATTCATGAAATCACATCCGCGCATGGACTTTGGCAGCTCCGCAGCCTTTGGGCATGAGGGCGCGAACGCATCGTTGGGCTACGCCGATCCGCTGTACGGGATCGGATTCGGCTACGTGCCAGCCCGGCAAGAAGAAGGGGCCACCGCGGGCCGGGCCATGCTGCTCAGCGCCGCCGTCAGGAAAGTGATCTTGGGCTGAGGTGGGCTGGGCTGGCCTCACCCGACAAATGCCGCCGATAATGGAGAATGCCGTCAAAATATCGACGGCATTCTCCATTATCGGCGGCGGTAGTGAGGTCAGTGAGGTCGGTGGTGGCGATGGGGTCGGTGGCGGTAGTGCCGTTTGTCGTGGCGAAGGATGCCACGCCCTTCGCCTCCTGCGCCAGCTATTTGAGCGCTCGCAGGGCGTCCGGGATAGCCCGGTGAAACGTTGGGTAGGCGTAAATCATGCTTTGCAGCGTGGCGACAGGAATGCGAGCATGCACTGCCAACGTCAGCATGGACAGCACCTCTCCGCCCATGGGCCCCATCGATGTGGCGCCCACGAGGACACCGGAATCGGCATCCTCCACGACCTTGATGAAGCCCTGATTGCCTGCTTTATGGATCCAGCCGCGCGTAGAATCGCCCAACGGGGAGAAACCGGTCCGCACAGTAAGGCCAGCGTCCCGCGCCTGCTGTTCCGTCATACCGACCACCCCAATTTCCGGATCGGTAAACGTCACTCGAGGCACCGCGTGATTATCCGCAACGCCCCGCTCCGGCTGCTCTGAGTGCAGGGCAAGGATGTGGCCGGTAACAATATTTCCCTGATGCATTGACATGTGAGTGAACGCCCCAGCTCCTACGGCGTCACCAATCAGGTACAGGCCGTCGGCTAGTTGCAGGTGCTCATCAACGGTGGGAGCGTCTTTCTTCTTGACCTTGATGCCAGCTTTGGACAAACCAAGTTCAGCCAAAGCCGGGGTTCGCCCGGTGGCCACCAAGAATTTCTCCGCCGACAGTCTGGGGCCGGCAGACGGTGCACCAGCGGATGCAGAGGTGGCGGAGTTTTCCAAATGGACTCGGAAGCGGCCGCGCGAATGCGAAACTGTGGCGACCTCCTTGTTCCGCAGAATCTTGATGCCCTCATTACGGAACACCTCAGCGAGCAGTTCGGCGGACTCCGGCTCCTCCTTGGAGATGAGTTGTGAGCTACGGAGCACCATGGTCACCTTGGTGCCAAAACGTGTGAACGCCTGCGCAAGCTCCACCGCAATGGGTCCGCCACCCCACACGATCAATGACTTTGGCGCGCTCGCAGCCTGCACAGCTTCCCGGTTGGTCCAGAACGGTGTCCCAGCAAGCCCCCGAACGTCCGGTACAACAGGATTCGAGCCCGGGTTGAGCACCACGGCGAGGCGTGTACGGAAGGTGAGCTGGCCGCCGTCGGGCATGGAAACGGTGACCTCACGGGGGCCGGTGAGCCGGCCGGTGCCGCGCACCAGCCGGCCGCCCGTCTCGGTGAAGCGATTGGCCGCGACGTTGTCATCCCAGTTGTCGGTCGCCTCGGAGCGGATGCGCCCTGCCACGGTGGTGAAATTCGGGGTGACCTCCACGGTGCCGGCGAGGCCAGGAATGCGCAGCGCCTCAGCCACCACATTGCCGCCGCGAATCATCATCTTGGAGGGGATGCAGCCGTAGTAGGGACACTCTCCGCCCACCAGTCTGGCCTCCACGCCCACCACGGACAGACCGGCGGTGGCCAGCTCGCCTGCTACCGATTCCCCACCCGGTCCCATGCCGAGCACCACAACATCAACAGTCTCCGGCTTGTTCGCGGCGGCCATAGAAAGCTCCTTACTTAGTGATGCCCTTGTCCTTGAGCCACGCAGCCGCAGCGGCCTTGGGTTCCATCTTTTGATCGCCCTCAACCTGTGTGCGCAAGGCAATCAGGTCATCCGTGGTGAGTTGCTTGGAGACGTTGTTCAAGGCGGTGGTGCCAGCCTCGTTGAACTTGTCCGTCTTGATGATAGGCAGCACCTGCTGGGCGCCGATCAGACCCTTGGGATCTTCAAGAACCACCAAGTTGTTGGCGGTGATTTCAGGGGACGTGGTGAAAATATCGGCCATTTGGACCTCATTGTTCAGCAGCGCTTTGAGGTTCAGGGCCTCGCTGCTGGCACTGAACGCCTTAAAGTCCTTGGGGACACAGTTATAGAGCGTCTTCAGTCCCGGCAAACCGTACGGGCGGGTCTGGAATTCCGACGGCGCAGCGAGCGTCAGCTCACCGCACACCGGCGCCAGATCCGCGATGGAGGTCAGCTTGTACTTGGCGGCAATTTCAGGGGTCACCACAATGGCGTCTTTATCTTCCGCGGCGGCGGCTTCCAAGACGCTCAGACCAGCGGGCATCTTCTCCGGCAGTGCTGCCAGAATGCCGGGGCCGTCAACAATGGTGTTGCTCGCATCCAGGTAACCCAATAGATTGCCAGTGTATTCAGGGACCACATCAATGGATCCGTCTTCCAAGGCCTTCAAGTAGACCTCACGGGCGCCGATGTTCAGCTTAGTGGTGGCAGTGACGCCAGCGGCGTTCAAGGCGCCAGCATAAATTTCGGCCAGGATGGCGTTCTCGGGGAAGTTCGCCGAGCCCACCACAACGGAACCGGAACCGGAACCGGATTCGCCGCCGGCGGAGCTGCTGGTGCCCAAAGGATCGCCACCGCCACACGCCGTGACGGCGAGGGCTACGGAGAGTCCTGCGGCTGCTCCAAGAATTGCGCGGCGGGTCGGCATGGAAATCTTGTTCATGGTGTTTCTCCTGTAACTCGGGGAATTGCTAGACATCGTTCAAGAAACTGTTGGGAGAGCAGGAGCATTTTGCTCTGGCGCCGTTTTGGCGCTCTGTAAACCGGGTGAAACTACGGTGCGCTGCAGCAGGGCTAACAAGCCGTCAATGGTTATGGCGAAGACGGCAATCACCACGGCACCACCTAATACTTGACCGTAATCCTGCACTGCTAGGCCGTCAATAATATAGCGTCCCAGCCCGCCAAGGCTGATAAATGCCACCACGGCCACCGTGGAAATGATCTGCAGCACGGCCGAGCGGAGCCCGCCCAGCATGACCGCGAGCCCGTTGGGAACTTCCACGCTGAAGAGGATCTGCCGCTCGGTCATGCCCATGCTGCGTGCGGCATCAACAATTTGACGGTCGACGGCGGCGATCCCGGCGTAGGTGCCTGTCAAAATCGGTGGCACCGCCAGTAGCACCAGAGACCAAATGGCGGGCATGAGAGACAACGCTGAGCTGGCGAGCAGCGCAAACAGCGTCATGATGCCCAGAGTTGGCAGTGCGCGCAGCATGCCCGCTAGGGAAACCACCACGCCGCGTCCGCGGCCCGTGTGCCCAACGTACAGTCCAATGGGCACGGCAATGACGAGGGAGATCAGCAGGGTCAGCCCGGAGTAACCGAGGTGTTCCACCACCCGGGCAGGAACGCCCAGAGGACCCTGCCAATTGGTAGGGTCAGTGAGCCACTGCCAACCTTGGCTGAACGGGTCCGTGGTGGTGTAGGTGGTGAGTGGAAGGGAAGCTGGGGGAAGGCTCATGCTGACACCCCCGCCGTCGTGCTTGAAGTACTGGAAGTACTGGAAGTACTGGAAGTGCTTGACGTGTTGGAAGGGCTTGCCGAGCCGGTGCGGCTGGTGGATTTAGTGCTGCGGAGCCAGGGCGTCAGCAGCTTTTGCAGGGCCACCAACACCACGTCCATGAGCAGCGCTAAGACCAGGGTTCCCACAATGCCCACCACAATTTCGGTGGGGAAATTTCGCTGCAGGCCGTCGGTGAACAGGAAGCCCAGGCTGGGGATGCCGAGGAGCGAACCTACGCTGACCAGTGAGATGTTGCTGACCGAGATGACGCGCAGCCCGGCGAAAAGTACGGGGATGGACAGGGGTAGATCCACGCTCAAGAAGCGTTGCACGGGACGGTATCCCATGGCCGTGGCCGCCTGCCGCAGGGTGTCATCGACCGAGTTTAGGGCGTCGAGCGTGGAGCGGACCAGCAGTGCCACAGCGTAGATGGTCAGGGCCACGATGATGTTCGTGAAGTCCAGGATTCGGGTGCCTAGAATGCTCGGCAGGATGACGAACAGGGCCAGCGACGGGACCGTATACAGCAGCGATCCTACGGACAAAATGACGCCGCTAGCCACCTTGTTGACACGCGCCAGTTGCGCCAACGGGACCGCGACAATGACCCCGAGCACCAGCGGAACGATCGCCTGAATCAGGTGGTACCCGGCGAGGTTGAATACCTGGTCCAGATTGGCCAGAAACCACTGCATCAGTTTCGGCTTTCGCGCGTGGATTCAATGGCTGCCAGGACCTCTTGGGCATGCACGACGCCGGTCACTCGCCCCTCGCTGTCCACGGCAACTCCCAGCCCGGACGGCGAAGATAACGCCGCGTCTAAGGCGTTGCGTAAGGGATCGCCAGCGCGGAAGAGGGAACCGCCGGGGATCAGCTGAGGTTCAGTTGGTTCTGGGGTACCTGATGATTCGGTACCTGATCCTTGGGCGCCTGATCCTTCGGCGCCCGGGGCGAGCCAGCCCTGCGGTCTGCCGTCACCATCCACAACAAGCGCCCAAGCCCCCGATGCGCTGACAAGGTGAGCGCCGTCGTCGTACTTCCCGGTGGCGGACCCTGCGGTGGCCGAACCTGGAATGTCGGCCAGCGGCGCGCCCGCCAGCGGCGCCGGATGGATGGGTACGGACTCGCCATCGCTGAAGGACAGGCGCCGGAAACCGCGATCGCGGCCCACAAAGTTGGCCACGAAATCATCCACGGGGGCGCGGAGAATTTCCTCTGGGGGAGCATACTGGGCCACGCGCCCGCCGGTGGCAAAAACGGCTACGCGGTCGCCGAGGATGGTGGCCTCGTCGATGTCGTGGGTGACAAAAATGATGGTCTTGGCCAACTCGCGCTGCAACCGCAACAACTCCTGCTGGAGCTCGGCACGGACCACCGGATCCACGGCGGAGAAGGGCTCGTCCATGAGCAAAACGGGCGGATCGGCGGCCAGCGCGCGGGCAACTCCAACGCGCTGCTGCTGCCCACCAGAAAGCTGATTGGGGTAACGATCGGCCATCGAAGCAGGCAGGCCAACGGTGGCAAGCAGCTCGAGGGAACGCTTTTTGGCCTGCGTGCGCGGCACCTTGTTCAGGCGCAGCACGGTGGCAATGTTCTCGATGACGGTGCGGTGCGGGAGCAGTCCGGCCTGTTGCATGACGTAGCCCATGGAACGGCGCAGTTCGTGGGCGGCGGTGGTGCTCACATCACACCCGTCCACGGTGATAACGCCCGAAGTGGGCTCCACCATGCGGTTGATCATGCGCAGAGACGTGGTTTTGCCGCAGCCCGATGGGCCCACGAAGACGGTAATCTTGCCCTGTTCAATGCTTAGATTGAGGTTGTCAACGGCTGCTTGGCCTGTTTGAAAGACCTTGCTGACACCCTGGAACTCGACCATGGCATTGCCGGTCTGACCGGCCGGTTCGTAGTCAAAACGACTGCTGTCCTGATGCGTCATGGTAAGTTTTTGCTCCGCCATGGGTGGGTCCTCACTGTTGGTGGCGTTCTTGTGGATCGTTCACCTGGTGCCTGTTGATCATATGCAAGGTGCATTTGTCACGTAAAGCGCGGCGCGCGTGAATCGTGTCCTAGGCTGGCCCTATGGACACTTCGAATTCAGATTTCAGCACAAAGGGAGCCTACGTCACCGGGGCAGAGTTCAATCGGGATTCTAATTACATTGAAACCCGCATTACGCGAGATGGCGAAGATGGCTACCCCGTGGAGGCTGGGCGGTACCGTTTGGTGGTGTCCCGTGCCTGCCCGTGGGCGCACCGCTCCACCATTGTCCGGCGGCTGCTGGGACTTGAAGACGCCATCTCGATTGGCGTCACCGGCCCCACGCACGATGTCCGCTCCTGGACCTTTGACCTCGACGAAGGCGGCGTTGACCCCGTTCTGGGGATTGAGCGGTTGCAGGACGCGTATTTCAAACGGGCACCCGACTACTCACGCGGGATCACGGTTCCGGCCATAGTGGATGTGCCCACTGGCGCAGTCGTGACCAATAACTTCCCGCAGATCACGCTCGATTTCTCTACGGAATGGACAGAGTTCCACCGCGAGGGCGCCCCGGATCTGTACCCGGAAGCCCTGCGTGAGGAGATGGCTCCGGTCATGAAGCGCATTTTCACCGAGATCAACAACGGCGTGTACCGCTGCGGTTTTGCTGGCAGCCAGGAATCCTACGACGCCGCCTACGAGCGCCTCTTCATTGCCCTCGACTGGCTCGAGGAGCGTCTGGCCACGCAGCGCTACCTGATGGGCGATTCCATCACCGAGGCCGATGTCCGCCTCTTCACCACCCTGGTCCGCTTCGACGCCGTCTACCACGGGCACTTCAAGTGCAACCGGAACAAGCTCAGTGAGATGCCCGTGCTGTGGGCCTACGCCCGCGATCTGTTCCAGACGCCCGGATTCGGGGACACCGTGAACTTTGAGCAGATCAAGGCGCACTACTACATTGTCCACACCGATCTGAACCCCACTCAAGTTGTCCCGCTAGGCCCGGACACTTCAGGATGGACGACGGCGCACGGCCGGCAGTCACTGGGTGGCTCACCTTTCGGAAACGGAAGCGCCCCTACACGTCCGGTGGACGCATAGTCCCCAAGCGCTCCCGCTGCTCGCAAGCTCACGGCTCGCCAGCTCACAGCTCGCCAGCTCACAGCGGGGCCCTCGCGTTCGTGGGCCCCGCTTGTGACGGCAAACCAAGAAATCGAGGTGACACTTAACGTTGATGATCTTGAAGAACATCAACGTTAAGTGTCACCTCGATTTCGAGGGTGGGGATTATCGGTATTAGCCGACGATCTTCAGGCCCGTGTTCCAGTTGAAGGTTTCGAAGGCGGGGTTGGCCTGGAGGGTCATGACTACGAACTGGAAACCTTCCAGTTCACGTGAGCGCTTGAGTGCGCCAACCGTGATGGGACGCATGCCTGCGTCGGTCATGAGGGAGGCTACGGCTGCGGTTGCGTCGGCGTCGTCGCCAGCAATGAAGCCGTCCAAGACCTGACCCTGTGTTTCGCCGGCAACCAGGGCGCCAGCGAACGTCGTGTTGAAGGCCTTGACCACATTGCCGGGTGTCAGTGCGGCGATCTCTTCAGCGGCGGAGCTGCCGGGGGCAACAACCAGTGAATCGAAGGTTTCGAAGTTTACGGGGTTGGTGATGTCAACAATGGTCTTGCCGGCAAGAGCTGAACCATAGGAGCTGACAACTTCCTTGGCGGCATCGAACGGCAGGGCCAGGATTACGATGTCGCCGGCGGGAGCCTGACCTACGGTGCCCGAGGTGAGCGTTCCCGCAGCGGCAGTGCCGAACTCGGCGGCCACTGCGGCTGCCTTGTCTGCGTCGCGGTTCAAAAGTTCAACATTCCGCCCAGCCGCAAGTGCTCGGGTTGCAATGCCGCGTGCCATGTTTCCGGTACCGATGATGGTGATGGTGTTCATGATGGTCCTGCTTTCTAATGAATGGCTGGAAGTCTTTTACTTGAAGCTACAACTAAAGCCTAAGCATATTTGGTTGAAGTGTCAAGTAAAAATTTGATAAACGGTCGCTAAGGCGTAAATTCGTGAAAAGATGGGCCATGACTGAGTTGGAACCGCGCTGGTTAAATGACGAAGAGCGAGCCGCATGGTTGGCGGTACTGGCCATCACCACCTTGCTGCCAGGTGCACTTGAGGCCCCGCTCCAGCAGGCTGCCAAATTGTCCCTTTTTGAATACAACGTCCTTGCCATGCTGTCCGAGGCGGAGGGCGGGATTCTGCCGATGAGTGAGTTGGCCGCCCGCACTAGCGCGTCCCTCTCGCGACTTTCTCATGTTGCGAAGAAGTTGCAGACTCGCCAGTTGGTGGAGCGCTCCGTGCATGCTGAGGATGCGCGCGTAACGCAGACTGCTATTACCGAGGTTGGCGTGAAGCTCATTCAGGACATGGCCCCCGCGCACGTGGAATCTGTGCGGGAACTCATCTTCGATCAGCTGGATCGCAAGGATGTATCGGACCTTGCGCGCGTCGGCCGAAAACTGGTTCAGCGCTTGGATGAGCAGCATTGGACGCTCCGCCCGCCAGCCTAAGTAGTCAGCCTGAGCAGTCAGCGAGCCCGCTGGTCCTCCATCCATCCAGTCGGCCCCGTTGGTCCTGCCGATCCCGGTGACCCTGCTGGCTGCCCCTGGTGACCCTGCTGGCCCGAAGCGCTAGACGCTCCCACTCCGCTTCCGCCCCCGCTCCACTTCCGCCCCGGTCTTACGGGCGTGGATGTGAGAGGCGGGGGCGGAATTCGTTGGGCCCTCAGTCGAGTGGAAGTACACCCAGCGAAAAGGTGACGCTGGTCACATTTAATCACTTGGTTTCCTATTTTCTGGCCACCAAAGCCTAGGTTTATGACCTAAAACTTCAAATAGGGCAGCAAAGTGTTCCCTAATGGGATTTAAATGCCGTAATGTAGCTAAGGCTTGCCTAACTGGGGTGAGTGTTCGCTGGGGCCACCGTTAGGAAATGCATTGGAATTTTCACGTCGTCAGGGTTTGAAGTTGGGTCTGTTTGCTTCTGTAGCGGCATTGGGAGTTGGCCTTGCAGGCTGTTCCACGGGTGCCACTGGCGGCTCTGATCCGCAGACGACCCAGGCCTCGGCAGACACCTTTCCGGTCACCATCAAGCACATTTACGGCGAAACCGTCATTGAAAAAGCCCCGCTGCGCGTCGCCACGGTGTCTTGGGTCAATGACGATGTTGCCATTGCTTTGGGTGTCATTCCGGTGGGCATGCCCACGAACGACTGGGGCGGAAACGCGCAGGGTTCCACCCCGTGGAAGGACGCCGCCCTGGAAAAGGCCGGTGCAAGCATTGGGAGTGACAAGGCCCCGGTCCAGTACTCGGAGGTGGACGGCGTGAACTTCACCGAGATCGCCAAGACCACTCCGGATGTCATCTTGGCTGCCTACTCGGGCCTGACGCAGGAAGACTACGACAAGCTGAGCAAGATTGCCCCCGTCATCGCCTTCCCGGAGACTGCCTATGGCACTTCATGGCAGGATTCCACCACCATGATTGGTGCCGCACTAGGCAAGTCCGCTGCTGCCAAGGAACTCATCTCGGCCACGGAAAAGTCCATTGCCGAGCAGGCCGCAAAGTATCCCTCCATCAAGGGAAAGACCTTCATTTACGGCAATCTGGAGCCCGCCAAGAGCGATGGTGTGAACGTGTACCTTTCCGGAGACAACCGCCCCAAGTTCCTCACCAGTATCGGCATGGAGCTCGCGCCTGTTGTGGTTGAAGCAGAGAAAGCTGCCACAGGGTTCTTCATCCCGTGGTCTGCAGAAAAGGCCAACGAGCTTGATTCGCAGGTGTTCATCAGCTGGGTTCCCGATGAGAAAACCAAGGCAGCCATTATGTCCGACCCGCTGTTGGGTCAAATTCCTGCCGTCAAGTCCGGGGCGTTCGTTGCAGACTCGGATAACACCCTCACCTTGTCCGTCTCCGCCGCCTCACCGCTGAGCCTGCCTTGGACCCTAGATAAGTTCCTCCCTCTGCTCGGCGCCGCAGCCGACAAGGCGTAGGTCCTTACTTCAGTGCTTAAAGCGCCAGTTGCAGCGATGGAAGGTACGACGCCGGTCACGGCGTCAGTGCCTTCCCTCACTGCCGCCGGGGTAACCACAGGAGGGGTAGCTGCCAGCACGAAAACTGGTGGCGTTGGACGCCGCGTTGTGTGGCTCTCGGTACTTGTTGCTGCCCTGTTGCTCACGGTGACGCTGTCTCTAGCGGTTGGCGCGCGCAATATTGCGCTAGTCACGGTAGTGGATGCGCTGTTCAACTTTGACCCCAGCAATGGGGACCACGCCGTGGTGTATTCGCGCTTAGTGCGGACCGTGGCCGGGCTTGTTGTGGGCTTGTCGCTGGGGCTGGCCGGCACGTCCATGCAAGGTGTGGCACGCAACCCGCTGGCGGATCCTGGCATTTTGGGTGTCAACGCTGGAGCGGCACTGGCCGTGGTGGCTGGGATCTTCTTCTTCGGTGCCGCCGGAGTCTCCAGCTACCTCTGGTTCGCCTTCGCTGGTAGCGCTGTTGCCGCCGTCGTTGTTTATGCGGTGGCTAGTCTGGGGCGCAGCGGGGCCACCCCCGTGAAGCTTGCGCTCGCTGGCGCAGCCGTGGCCGCAGGCATGGGATCGCTCATGAGCGCCATGCTGGTCTCGAGCCAGGATTCGTTGGAGCTGTTCCGCAGCTGGCAGGTGGGTGCCCTGGCTGGGAAATCCTGGGAATCCGTCCTGGCCGTACTGCCTTTTGTGGCCGTGGGCGTGGTGATTCTGGTGGGTGCTGGCAAGCTCCTGAATACTCTGGCGCTCGGTGATGACATGGCCCGCGGGCTCGGTCAGCGACCCGGTCTGGGGCGGGGAATTTCAGCTATTGGCATTGTGCTGTTGTGCGGATCCGCCACCGCTCTAGCGGGACCTATTGGTTTTATTGGGTTGGTGGTTCCGCACCTGCTGCGTGGATTGGTGGGAGCCGACTACCGTTGGCTGCTGCCGTTGTCTCTGCTCGCCGCACCCACGGTGCTGCTACTGGCCGATGTGGTTGGCCGCGTTGTCCTGCTACCAGGTGAGGTGCCGGCTGGCATTCTTGCAGCCTTGATTGGGGCCCCCGTCTTCATTGCCGTGGTTCGCCGCGGAAAGCAGGCCGAGCTATGAGCCTTGTCGTGAAAGCTGCCACTGGCGCGTGGGTGCGCGAACAGCGGAAGGCGCCTCGTCGGCGTCGAACATTCCTCATGGGGGCCATGGGCGTGGTGGTCTTTGCTCTGCTGGCCATCAACGTCCTGCTGGGCAGCTATACGGTCACCATCCCCGACTTTTTCGCCATGGTGGGCGGGAAAACCATTCCCGGCGCCAGCTTCATCGTGATGGAAAATAAGTTGCCGCAAGCGCTGTTGGGGCTGCTGGCCGGGGCCTCGTTCGGTGCGGCTGGAGCCATTTTCCAGACCATGCTGCGCAACCCGCTGGCCAGTCCGGACATCATCGGTATTAGCTATGGTGCCAGCGCCACCGCGGTGGTAGGTTTTGTGATTTTTGGGCTGCGCGGTGTGGGTCTTTCGGTGGCCGCCATCATCGGCGCGCTGCTCGTGGCCCTGCTCATTTCGCTGCTGGCGCGTGGGCGTGGTGGCATGGGGCTGATCCTGATTGGCATTGGCGCGGCGGCGTTCATGCAGGCCACCATCACGTTCCTGCTGTCCCGGGCGGACGTCACTAATGCGCAGGAAATCATGGTGTGGCTGACCGGATCGCTGAACTCGGCGAACTGGGAACGGTTCGGCATTCTGGCCGTGGTGCTGTTGGTGCTGGCGCCACTGGTGGCCTTGGGGTCCCGCGAATTGGGCGGCTTGGCTCTGGGTGACGACACCGCCGCCGGGCTCGGATTTAATGTCCAGCGTGCCCGGCTGCTGCTCTTGATTCTTGGCGTCCTGTTGGCCGCTTTTCCCACGGCTGCGGCCGGTCCCATTGCCTTTGTGGCGTTCCTTTCAGGGCCCATTGCCAAGCGGCTGAACGGGGGAGTGGCCAGCTTGCCACTCGCCTCCCTGGTAGGTGCCGGCATTGTGCTGGCCGCTCATTTTCTTGCCGTCAATGCCATCCCCGGAACGTCTTTGCCCGTGGGTGTGGTGACCGGTGCACTCGGTGCGCCGTTCCTGCTGTGGCTGCTCATTTCCACCAACCGTTCCAATCAAGGAGGCTGAAATGCGCCCTGCGACTAGTCCTGAACGTGCTGATGCACCGTCTGCCCGCGAGTCCTTCGCCAGTGGAGCGACCTACTCTGAAGTAGCTGGCAGCGAATTATCTGCCAGGGAGCTGTCCTTGGGCTACGGCGACCGTTCCATCGTTGAGAACCTCAACGTTGAGTTGCCTGCTGGAAAGGTGACCATCATTGTGGGCGCCAACGCCTGTGGTAAATCTACGTTGCTACGCGGATTGGCCAGACTGCTCAAGCCAAGTTCCGGCGTCGTCCATCTCAACGGGACGGATATTCATAAGGTTCCGACCCGCGAGCTGGCCCGCAAACTCGGCATTTTGCCGCAGACTCCTACCGCGCCGGACGGCATCAGTGTGGCTGATCTGGTGGGGCGCGGCCGCAGCCCGCACCAGGGCTGGTTCCGCCAGTGGAACGCGGCCGACGACGACGCCGTGGCCGCTGCGCTGAATGTCACAGGCACGGCTGAACTTGCCAACCGAAGCATTGATGAGCTCTCCGGAGGGCAGCGCCAACGGGTCTGGATTGCCATGGCGCTGGCTCAGGAAACCGATGTGTTGCTGCTGGATGAGCCCACCACCTACCTTGATCTGGCGCATCAGGTAGAGGTGCTCGATGTGGTGTCAGAGCTCAACGCCCGCCGCGGCATCACAGTAGCCATTGTGCTGCACGACCTGAATCTGGCGGCCAGGTACGCCGATCATTTGATCGCCATGAAGCACGGCGACATTGTGGCGCAGGGCGTACCGGTTGAAGTGTTGACCGCTGAGCTGGTGCAAGAAGTATTTGGACTCGAGTCGGTGGTGGTCCCTGATCCTGTGGTGGGCACCCCCATGGTGGTGCCGGTGGGTCGGCGGGCTGCGCTGCTGGCTGACGCAGCGGCGCAGCGCTTATCTGCCTCAGAACCGCCCGGCCAGGAGCGGACAGTCTCAGAGCCGTCATTCCCCGAGTTGATCACACAAGAACTTTCCGCAGTAGAAGGAGTGCAGGCATGAGCTCGGCAATCTTGGAAAACGAGACCATTTCTTCGGAAACGGATCCAATCAAGCCCATGCGGGTCTTCGATTTGCGAGTCAGTGCTGTGCAGCAGTTGAGCGAACACTTCCGGCGTATCACTCTGACCGGCGCAGACCTAGATTTGTTTGGTGCCAACGCTGTCGGTGAAACGCTGGATCTGCGCGTGAAGATCATGATTCCGTCGCCGGGCCATGCGCTGCCGGAGTTCAGTAATATTCGCGGTTCGTTGCAAGACGACTGGTACCAAACGTGGCGCGGCCTCGATGAATCGGTCCGTGGCGTGATGCGCACTTACACCGTCCGCAGCCTTCGCCGGGCTGTTCCCGCTTGCACCAATTCGCCTGCCGTCCCGGCGGAAATGGACATTGATTTTGTGTTGCACCTTGGTGGTGGCTCGGGTCCGGCTGCCGAGTGGGCCGCCTCCGCTGCCCCCGGGGATGCCCTGCTGCTCGTTGGTCCGTGCGCGCGGTGGGGCGACTGCTTGGGGATCGAGTTTGCGCCCGGTGCGGCGGAACGCGTACTGCTCGTGGGAGATGAGACGGCGGTGCCTGCAATTGCCGCCATTCTAGAAACCCTGCCACCTCACATCAGCGGTCATGCTGTGCTGGAAGTTCCCACGAACGCAGATTTTCTGGACATCTCCACCCCAGCGAACGTTGAAATTAGGTGGCTGGCTCGGGGCAGCATGCCGCATGGTGAGGCTTTATCTGGGGCAGTGCGATCGCTCATTGCTCCGGCGGCATGCGATGTAGGTGAAGAGCCCGAAGAAGTGGATATCGACGCCGCGATCCTCTGGGAGACCCCGGCTGGCGCGGCAGGCCATGGCCTCTACGCCTGGATCGCCGGAGAAGCTGCCACCATTCGAGATCTGCGCCGATACCTGGTGCGTGATGTGGGCATGGACCGAAACGCTGTGGCGTTCATGGGCTACTGGCGCAAGGGTCAGGCGCTGTCCTAAGCATGGTCTCTAGTGAATAAAGTCGTGACAGAAAATTGCTGACACGGGGTGCGAATCGGGGCATACTGGCAATCATCCCGTCCGCGATAGCCCCGAAATCAGGAATACAGCCATGACCGTACGACTCACCCCGTATCTAAACTTTCGCGGCACCGCCCGCGAGGCTCTTGAGTTCTATCATTCCGTTTTTGGAGGTGCTCTCGATCTGAGCACGTTCGGCGAACTCAGCGACTTTGACGACTTCGCTGAAGCCAACCACATCATGCACGGCATGGTAGCCGGAGATCATGACGTGGTGATCATGGGTGCAGACGTGCCTGACTCCATGGAGATAGCACCCAATTCCAGCGTGGCGCTCACCGGCGACGACGAGGCTGTGCTGCGCGGCTGGTGGGACGGTCTTGCCGTGGGAGCTACGGTTTCTGAACCGCTGACAAAAGCGCCGTGGGGTGACACGTTCGGCATGCTCACCGATAAGTTCGGTGTGCCGTGGATGGTTAATATCGACGGCTCGGCTGTGGCGTAGCGAAGGTGCAGCGCCTGCTGGGAAGGGGCTTGGCCTACGATGGGGCGGCGTCCATTATTTCTGCAGCAGTGCCAGTGCTGTGTCCAAAGTGGCCAGCGCCTGAGGATTATCAATACGGGACAGCGTCATGGCCGCGATCACCAGCGAACTGAGCACCGTGGCCAACTGGAGGCGGGCGCCGTCGTCCATCTTTGGGTGAAGGGCGGCGACACCACGGCCTAGGGCACTCCTTAGCTCTTCACGATATCCAGCGATAGCCTGGCTGACGGCGGCCTCGTTCGAAATCGGTGCGCCAGCCGCATTTAGGAGCAGGCATCCGCTATGGGACTGCAGGGAATCGCCTTGACTGAGCGCCTCGCGCAGGCCAGTGAAGTAGTGAGCGAGCGCGTCCGGGGCCACAACGGCGGCGTCTAAAGGCGCAAGCCGTGGGCGGATGATTTCGCGGAGATAGCTGGCCACGGCGGCATCGAAGAGTCCACGTTTGTTGCCAAAGGCGTGATAAATGCTGGAACGGCTCAGTCCGGTGGCACGCTCAAGCTCTGGGAGGGAGGCTTCCTCGTAGCCGCGTTGCCAAAAAACTGCTCGCGCCGAGCGAACTGCATCGTCCGTGTCAAACGTTTGCGCGCGTCCCAAGTAAGCCCCTCATTTTGTGGATTGATCAGTCCACTATATAGTGGATCACTCATTCCATAATAGTTCATGTGCGGCATGAAAGTGCCGCGCAACAACTTCTCACTAACCTAGGGAGTTCACATCATGTCCACCTCAGTCAGCACCCAGATCCAGCTCGCAACCCGCCCTATTGGCTGGCCCACTGCCGCCGATTTCACAACCGCTCGGGTAGACCTTGGTGAGCTGGGGCCAGATCAGCTTCGGGTGGTCAATGAATTCATCTCTGTTGACCCGTATATGCGCGGTCGTATGAGTGACGCTAAAAGCTACACCGCACCCTACGCTCTCGGAGAAACAATGACTGGCGGAGCGGTGGGTCGGGTCGTCGAATCAACGAGCAAGAGCATTCCGGTAGGTTCGGTGGTACTTCATCAGTTCGGCTGGCGGGACGTTGTCCAGGAGGACGCTACCGGATTCAAAGTTGTTCCGGAACTGCCTGGCGTGCACCTCTCGGTATACCTGGGAATTCTCGGCATGACGGGCTTGACTGCCTTTGTCGGTCTGACTGCCATTGCGGCAATGAAGCCCGGCGACACGGTGTTTGTCTCCGGTGCGGCCGGAGCTGTCGGTAGTGCCGTGGGTCAGATTGCCCGGCTCATGGGCGCTAGCCGCGTCATTGGATCTGCTGGCAGCGATGAGAAGGTGGCGCTACTGAAAGAAAAGTACGGCTACGACGAGGCATTCAACTACAAGTCCGGGCCTGTGCGGGAACTACTTGCGGCTGCTGCCCCCGAGGGTATCGATGTCTTCTTCGACAATGTTGGTGGCGATCATCTCGAGGCTGCACTTGATGTTTTCAACCCTGGAGGACGGGCTGCCCTGTGTGGCGCCATTGCTGGCTACAACGTCACTGAGCGCAAGGTGGGGCCGGACAATATGGCTAATCTGATCACCCGCGGACTTTCGCTCAAGGGTTTCACTTTGGGCAGTTATCTTGACCTTGCTCCGGAGTTCAACGCGAACATGAGCAAGTGGTTCGCAGCGGGGGAGATCGCCTTCGATGAAACAGTGGTCGATGGGATCGATCATGCTGTGGGCGCGTTCCTGGGCATGATGCGCGGCGCCAATACGGGAAAGATGGTGGTCCGTACGGCTGCCCTAGGTGAGTTGATCTAATCCGATTGGGTCTGATTGGCGCGGGTCTGATTGGCGCGGGTCTGATCAGCCTGGGTCTGATTGGCGCGGACGAGCGTCCCGAGTGCGTTGCTGCGCTAGCGTCCGCCTGAAGCAAGCCATTGCTGCGCTAGCGTTCGTTTGAATCACACCATTGCTGCGATAGCGTTCTTAGTCGCGGAGCTGGGCGAGGATTCTTGCCAAGTCCCTTTGGTCTGCTGCGTTGAGCCGGCCAAAGTACTCCTTGGATTTATCCCGGCGTTCGGCTTGCACCTCGGCAAACAATTTTCGCCCGGCATCTGTGGGAACAATGAGTGTTGCGCGCCGATCGGAAGGGTCGGCCTTGCGGCGAACCAGTGCCTTGGCCTCGAGTTGATCCACCACCTCGGTGGCGGAGCGCGGTGCGATCCGCAGGCGCTCGGCGAGGTCCTTGAGCCGAACATCGCCGGCGGTGGAGGCGGTGGAGGCGGTGGTGTGGTCGGCGTTGGATTCGTTGTGAGTGTGATGAGGGCTGTGCCGCATGAGGGTCATCAGTGCCCGCCACTGATGCGGAGTCAATTCCCAAGGCGCCAGCTGTTCGGCCCAGGTGCGCCGCAGGCCACGGAAGGCCGCATGGAATAGTTCGCCGAGCTCGGGTTGATCGTCGCTAGAACGCGTGTTGTCGGAGGAAGCTGGGCTGTCATGAGGAGCCGTGCCGTCGGGGGATGCCATGATCTCAGCATACTCAACATTGACACGTAACCACATAGTGAGGTAACCTCTGTATTAGTTGGTGCGAGTCCCGCACCCCGCACACCATTGGAGGTGGCGCCCATGACGGAGAGCATCCGCATACAAAAACAAAAGCCCGGCCGTGACAATTCCGGCTCCTCAGATTTCACCGGCCAAGGCCCAAGCGGTCAAGGTGGCCCCGGTGGTGGTGGCCGCGGCCCCGCGCGTCTCAACCCGGCCGACAAAGTACAGATCAAGTGCCACCCAGTTAGCTTGAAACGCGTCGTTGCACTTTTCGCACCGCACAAGGCAACCATCGCCGTCGTCGTACTTCTTATTACGGCGTCCAGCGTCATCAGCCTGGCGCAACCGTTCCTGGTCCGGCACATCATTGATACGGCGCTGCCCACTAAGGACGTCCCGCTGCTGGCGTGGCTGGCGATTGCCATGATCGCCGTTGCCGCCGCGACCGCCCTGATTGGCGTGGTGCAGACGTGGATGACCACCTCCATGGGCCAGCAGATCATGCACACACTGCGCACCCGGCTCTTCACGCACCTGCAAAAACAATCGCTTGCGTTCTTCACCCGGACCCGCAGCGGCGAGGTGCAATCGCGCCTGAATAACGATATTTCCGGCATGCAATCAGTGATCACCTCCACCGCAACGGGCGTGGCATCCAATGTCACCACCGCGGTTGGCACGGCCGTGGCCATGGTGGTCCTGTCCCCGAAACTGGCGCTGCTCTCACTGATCGTGATCCCGCCGGCCGTCTGGTTCTCCCGCCGCGTGGCCCTGCTGCGCCGCGATATCACCTCCACTATGCAGGCCGAACTCGCCACCATGAACACCTATGTGGAAGAGGGGCTGAGCATCTCCGGTGTCCGGCTCGCCAAAACCCTCGGCACCACCGGGCGCGACGCCACGCGCTACACCGAAAGCTCCGAACGCCTCATTGGCCTGGAACTGCGCTCGCAGCTGGCCGGTCGCTGGCGGATGGCCACCATGGGCATCATCTTCTCCGCCATCCCGGCGCTGATTTACTTTGCCGGTGGATTGCCCGGCAGCACCATGAGCATCGGTACCATCGTGGCGTTCACCGCGCTGCAAGCCACCATTTTCCGCCCCATCATGGGTCTGCTGAACCTCGGCGTCCAGTGGGTCACGGCCATGGCCCTGTTCAGTCGCATCTTCGAATACCTCGACATGGTTCCGGAGATCATTGCCCCGGAGAACCCGGTGGCGGTGGATCCGGCCACGGTGCGTGGTGAGGTTCGCTTTGAAAACATCCATTTTGCGTACGACGGCGGGACCGACGTTCTGCGCGGGATCGACCTTACGCTTCCCGCTGGCACCACCACCGCCGTAGTTGGGCCCACCGGCTCCGGCAAGTCGACCCTGGGTGCGTTGCTACCGAGGCTTCACGATGTCACCGCTGGCCGCGTCACGATTGACGGCGTGGATGTGCGCCATATTGCCCCGGAAGTACTGGCCCGCATTGTTGGCGTGGTGTCCCAGGAAAGTTATTTGGTGCACGCCTCAATCCGAGAAAACCTGCTGCTAGCAGCCCCTGACGCCGATGATGCCACCCTCTGGAAGGCCTTGGCTTCTGCACAAATCGCAGACCTTGTGGCCGGATTACCGGAGGGGTTGGACACGCTGGTGGGAGCCCGCGGACACCGCTTCTCAGGAGGCGAACAGCAGCGGCTGGCCATTGCCCGGACCATTCTTCGAAACCCGAGGGTGCTGGTCTTGGATGAGGCCACTTCCGCCTTGGACAACACCACCGAAGCCGCCGTTCAACTGGCCCTGGATCACCTCTCCACTGGGCGCACCACACTGACCATCGCTCACCGGCTATCCACCGTGGAAGACGCTGATCAGCTGGCCGTGCTGGAGGGCGGGGTACTCGCTGAGGTGGGAACGTCGTCGAACCTCCGGGAGGCAGGCGGCGCTTACGCAGCATTGCGGGTCGCACGGGAAGCCGGCGAAGAACTGGAACTGGCTTCCTAAGCGGCTTAGCTGATCGAGTCTGTCGAGATCCGGGTCGTGCAACGCCCTAGGATTAGCCTGTTAGTGGTTGGGGAAATATTTGCCGCAATCGTCTCTGGCGATGCGCCAAGAAGTGGCAAGGAGCAAGCGTGGAATTTTCAGCACGGTACGTGGCATTGGGTGATTCGTTTACCGAGGGTTTGGGTGACACCGACCCCGCGCGGCCCAACCAAGTTCGAGGTTGGGCGGACAGAACTGCCGAGCAGCTCGCGCTGGCGCACCCGGAACAATCTTGGGGTTACGCCAACCTCGCCATCCGTGGCAAGAAAATGAAGCAGATTCTGAGCGAGCAAATCGATGCCGCAGTGGCCATGAATCCCACGCTCGTCACCGTCTATGCCGGCATCAATGACATCCTGCGCCCCAAGGTGGACATCGACGCCATGGTGGCCACATATTCAGAGGGCATCGCCAAGCTGGCAGCCACCGGCGCACGGGTTCTGATCTTCACCGGTTACGACGCCAGCTCGTCAAAGGTTTTCGCCAGCATTCGTGGCCGGACCGCCGTCTATAACGAACTAGTCCGTGAAGTTGCCGAAACCCACGGCGCCGAGCTCGTGGACTACTGGCGTTTCCGCGAGTACGACGACTGGCGTCTGTGGGGGATCGACCGCATGCACATGTCCACCCCCGGCCACATCAATATGGCCAACCGGGTACTGGAACAACTCGGCGAAACCGCACGCATCCCCATGCCGGATCTGCCGCCCATTGCCGTCCGCACCTCCAGCGAGACCCTCAAAGACAATGCCGCCTGGACCCGCGAATACGTAGGCCCTTGGGTTAGCCGGCGCCTGCGCGGGGTTTCTTCAGGGGATAACTTGAGTGCCCGCTGGCCAAGCCTGCGATCCCCTGTGGCCTAAAGAGTTGCTCTAAGCGCCGGCGGCCCCTGGGAATACAGCCCTTCACGTACCGGTCCTTAAAGATACGTAGTAACTACCGATGTATGGCTACCGGCCCATCCGTAATCTCGAAGTGATGGCATTGGGAAAACCCTTGGGCAAATTTCAAGGAAGTGTTGGGGAAGGAAACGGGAATGGTCTCATTTGGTGGAGCTGCGATGGATTCCGGGCAAGGGAAAAAACTGGAGTCCGGTTGCCTGGTGCCGCAGCAGAAGCAAACACAGCAGCATGGTTTAGTCACTGTGGGCAGTGGCTCGGAGGCGCAGCTGCCGGGAGTGGCTCACCACGATATTCGCGGGATCTGGCCCGTGGAGCTCAGCGTTCAGGCCTAACTTAACCTCCCCACTTAACAGCGGGGCCCTGGCGGCTCGAAGGTGACACGGGGCTGGGGCTGGTGGGGCGGCGTCGTACATTCACGGGGTAAGCAACCGGCGCCGGCGCGGTGAGCCCACCGCGGTGAAAGCACAGCCAAGAAACGCTGCCGGGCTCATTGGGAGACCCCCAAGCAAGGCGCGAAAACATCTTTCACGCCCTACCTGTGTGATTAAGCCGGCCATGATATGGGTCAATTAGGGATAATGGTTCCCTTGCATCTAGACTGGGTAAGCGCTAGGTAGCGCGGAGCGTGTGCAATTGCTCCGGTTTGCGGTGATTATCCTCCCGCTGGCCGGTAGTTAGGGGCTCAAGTTGCGTGCATTCGGGTATTCTCCGGATGGCCTTTTCCTCTCTCATCATGTAAATGACGGTGGGGAATCATGCTGTCCAAGGGCGGACGCTACCTTCTCGCACGGTTTACACCAGTGAACCGTATTCATACATTTATTAGGAGTGATCATGGCAGCTCATTGCCAGGTGACTGGAGCCGAGCCGGGCTTCGGACATAGCATTTCGCACTCGCACCGCCGCAACAAGCGTCGGTTCGATCCGAATATCCAGAAGAAGCGCTACTGGGTTCCATCCTTGCGCCGCAACGTTACGTTGCAGCTTTCCGTCAAGGGCATCAAGACCATCGACGTTCGCGGTATTGACTCCGTCGTCGCTGACATTCTCGCGCGTGGGGTGAAGCTCTAGTGGCAAAAGACAAGGACGTACGTCCGATCATCAAGCTCAAGAGCACCGCGGGCACTGGTTTCACGTATGTAACTCGTAAGAACCGTCGTAACACTCCGGACCGTTTGGTTCTGAAGAAGTACGATCCCAAGATCCGTCAGCACGTTGAATTCCGAGAGGAGCGCTAAGACTATGGCTAAGAAGTCCATGATCGCGAAGAACGAGCAGCGCAAGGTCATCGTAGAGCGTTACGCCGAAAAGCGTCTCGCCCTGAAGAAGGCCCTCGTTAGCCCGACCTCCACCGACGAAGAGCGCGAAGCGGCCCGCCTGGGCCTGCAGAAGCTCCCCCGCAATGCATCGCCGGTACGTGTTCGTAACCGCGACGCCATTGACGGCCGTCCCCGTGGAACGCTCCAGAAGTTCGGCATCTCCCGTGTACGCTTCCGCAAGATGGCACACGCTGGCGAACTGCCCGGTATCAAGAAGTCCAGCTGGTAATCACTGATTTTCAGTTGTAAAAGGGCGGTGACCATTACGGTCGCCGCCCTTTTTGCTGCCTTTTTACCTGTCTTTTTGCGGGCGCTGTTTGTGGACGAGCCTGCCGCCATATCAACAAGTACGACGCCGGTATCCTCACCACTCGCTGTGCCCACCGGCGGATTTATCAGTTTCCGGACCGAGCTGCCGGCGCGGTCCGAACCGCTCGTCTTGGCCCCACCTTGGCCCCACCTTGGCCCCGAATGTGTTGGCTGAGAGCGAAATAACCCTAGAATCCGGGAAATTTGCGGCAAAAACAGGGCAAATTTGCCGGATTCCCGCGGAATTGCTGGTAAGTTCGCTAGCAGTGGTTGACACGCAACCGCGTGGAATTGGATTCACTTTACGTCCAGGAGGACAAACATGGCTAAGAACCGTAGCGAATTGGTTGCTGAAGTTGCTGCAAAGGCTGAGACCAGCCAGACCGCAGTAAACGCTGTTTTGGATGCACTCTTCTCCGTTTTCGAGAGCTCCGTTGCAGCCGGCGAAAAGATCACCATCCCGGGCTGGCTCGCCATCGAGCGCACCGACCGTGCAGCACGCACCGGCCGCAACCCTCAGACCGGCGAGACCATCCAGATCGCAGCAGGCCACAGCGTGAAGCTTTCCGCTGGCTCCAAGCTGAAGGCTGCTGTCAAGAAGTAATTTCTTCACAGTTTCCTTGAAGGCGGTCGGCATTAGCTGACCGCCTTCGGTCTTTTAAAACCACCTTAGAGTTGACGCTTGGGTATGGTTGGCGGTCCGCATTTGTTGCTGGTTTCATCCCAACGGTGAGACTCTTTGCTCCTTCGAGACCTCAGATTTGGCCCCTTGGCCACGATTTAAGGGGCCATATCTGAGGTTTCGCGGTTAGAGGTTTAGCGGGCGGCCCCCGTTTCGAGTCCATTCCGCCCCTGGGGCTAGCGCGTAGGGCAGTCTCGGAGCTGACGCTCCTCTCCTGACTCTTCTATTCCCTAGCGGCCCTTTCCTGTGAGATCCCTGATTCGTCTGATGTTCACTGGGTGCAGGAGAATGGAGGGGTGCCACCTGTAGACTCTGCCCCCGCCACCACTGTCCATCCCTCCGCGCCATCCCGCGGGGGCACTTTTGTCAACGGCATTCCCAGCCATTGGTGGTGGCTTGGACTCGCGACAGCTGTGGCTGCAGCTGTGCTGGCTCTGTTGTGGACCGGCGCCACGGCCGTCCAGCTATTGGCAGATCCGGGAGCTTTCACACGCTGGGGCCTGCCGTTGGCCACTACCATTCACAACCTCGCGTTGTCCGCGGTCATTGGCGCACTAGTATTCGCAGTGGTTATCCTGCCCAAGGATCTGAAACAGCACCGACCGCACTCTGGCCGGCGACAAGAGGACGTAGCCAAGCGCAACGCTGTCCCCGAGCATCCTGCGTTCACACGGGCAATGACGCTTGCCATGGTGGCTGGCGGTGTCTGGACGGTTTCGGCGATTGCCGTGCTGGTGCTCACGTATTCCAGTATTTCCGGACTTCCGTTGACCGGTAACAGCGAATACACCAACATGCTGGTGTTCTTCATGACGGAGCTGCCCGTGGGGCAAGCCTGGTTGACGATCACCATTGTGGCTGCGGTAGTGACCACACTGGCATTTGGTCTGCGGAATATCAGTGCCTTGGCCGTGCCTTTGGTGCTGGCAATGCTCTCCTTTGTTCCACAAGCACTGATTGGGCATTCGGCCTCTAGCGCCGACCACAAGGGCGCCGTGAACTCCTTATTCCTGCACATCACCGGAGCCTCACTCTGGGTAGGTGGCATCATCGTTCTGGTGGTTGTTTCCGGGGTTCTAGGCAAGATCACAGCCCAAACGCTCAAGCGGTTCTCGGCCTTGGCGCTCTTCGCTTTTGTGGCTGTTGCTGGTTCCGGCGTCATCAACGGTGCCATTCGCATCACCAACTGGAACGATCTCTTTTACTCCTCCTACGGACAACTGATTCTGGTGAAGTTTGCTGCCACCGTGGTCCTGGGTGTCATTGGCTACATGCACCGGGAATGGATCATTCCGCGACTTGAAGGCGGCAATAAAGAGAACGGAAAGACTCGCCGCCTGCTGTGGCAACTCATTTTCGTTGAACTGCTGGTCATGGGCATTGTCAGTGGCGTTGCCGTTGGCTTGGGCCGTTCCGCCCCGCCGCAGTCGCGCGAGTTGTCCGCGACTGCTTTGACGCCTGCGCAGATCCTCACAGGGTATCCGCTACCCCCGGAACTTGAATTTTCCCGCTGGTTCACGGAATGGCGGATGGACTGGCTGTGGGTGTTCTTTGCTGTCTTGGCTAGCGCCGCCTACATTATGGGCATCATGAAACTGCACAAGCGCGGTGACAAATGGTCGGTTCTACGCAGCATTTCCTGGTTTGTTGGTCTGCTGGCACTGGTGTACATCACCTCCGGCGGGCCCGCCGTGTACGGTGCCGTCACCTTTAGTGCTCACATGGTGGAGCACATGGCCCTGATGGCTGTTGCGCCGCTGTTCCTAGCCTTGGGGTCACCCGTTTCACTGGCCTTGCAGGCACTGACGCCCCGCAGGGACGGTTCCCGCGGAATCCGCGAATGGATCCTGGTGCTTGTCCACTCCCGTTATTCCAAAGTCATCACGCATCCGCTGTTTGCTGCGGCAAATTTCTCCGGCAGCTTGATCCTGTTCTACTACTCGCCTGCGTTCGACCTAGCCATGACATACCATGTGGGCCACGAGTTGATGATCATCCACTTCTCGCTCACCGGCTACATCTTCGTGCAGAGCATGATTGGCGCCGACCCGCTCCCCACCCGAGCCCCATACCCGCTGCGGCTACTACTACTGCTGGCCACTATGGCCTTCCATGCTTTCTTCGGTGTCTCGCTCATGATGGCTACAGGGCTCCTCTCCGGTGAGTACTTTGGCAACATGGGGCGTCCTTGGGGTGATGGGGCGCTGGTCGATCAGCAGACCGCCGGCGGTATTGCTTGGGGAGTGGGAGAATTTCCCACACTTATGATCGCCTTGGGAGTGGCCTATATGTGGTCAAAGTCCGATGCGCGCGAGACTAAACGCAGAGACCGGGCGGCCGACAGGAATAAGGACGCCGAGTTGGGCGCTTACAATGACATGTTCGCCCAACTGGCAGCCCGTGACACGGCAATGGCACAATCGGGCCGCGGACCGGCGTTGCCACACCTGCATCAGACGCCGGAACAGTCCGAACAAGATATCGCTGAGGTCGCCACAGAAGACAGCAAGAACCGCAACAACAAGAACACCAACAGCAATGACAGCAAAACCCGTGAGCCGGAGAAGCCGGCCGGATCGCAAGGAGAAACGAACTAGTGGATTCCGCAACGAAAACCACCCCTGCCGCAGTCAAGTCTGTCAGGGTCAGGGCCTCTGAGCTTGAGGGCCGCGGCTGGTTGAACACTGGCGGTGTTGATCTGAACCTGGAGAAGCTGCGCGGCAAGATCGTGCTGCTGGATTTCTGGACCTTCTGCTGCATCAATTGCCTGCACGTTCTTGATGAGATGCGCCCCTTGGAAGAGGAATACAAGGACGTCCTGGTGACGGTTGGAGTGCATTCGCCCAAGTTTGAGCACGAAGCCGATCCCGTTGCCCTAGCTGCGGCCGTTGAGCGTTACGAGATCCACCACCCTGTTCTGGATGATCCCGAGCTGGTCACCTGGCAGGCTTACTCTGCCCGCGCCTGGCCTACTCTGGTGGTCGTGGACCCCGAGGGTTACATCGTGGCGCACATGTCAGGTGAAGGCCATGCCGCCGGGCTTGCCTCGTTGATTCCTGAGTTGATCGCTGAACATGAGGCCAAGGGGACCTTGCACCGAGGAGACGGCCCGTACGTTGCCCCTGAGCCGGTGGTCCGTGACCTGCGTTTCCCGGGCAAGGTCCTGCCGCTGGCCACAGGAAATTTCCTGGTCTCAGACACCGGCCACCACCGTCTCGTGGAAACCGGCCCTGATCTGGCCACCGTGGTCCGCACCATTGGCTCAGGAACCAAGGGTTACTTGGACGGCTCGGCCGAGGATGCTCAGTTCAATGAACCGCACGGCTTAGCATTGCTACCGGCTGAGCTGGCCGCATCGGTGGGCTACGACGTCGTGGTGGCTGACTCGGTCAACCACCGCCTGCGGGGGATCACTCTGGCCACCGGCGCCGTGCGTACCCTTGCCGGCAATGGTGTCCAGCGCCTCCTAGAGGCGGGCCCTGCCCGAGTGAACGACGACGGCACAGCAGCCTCCGAGACGTTCCTCGGAACCGCGCCGCTAGAGGTAGCACTTTCTTCACCGTGGGACGTTGCCTATTCTTCAGTCCTGAAAACAGTGGTCATTGCCATGGCTGGCACCCACCAGATCTTCGACTTTGACCCGGCTAGCGGGGCCGTCACCGTGGTGGCTGGCAATGGTCTCGAGGGCCTGTTGGACGGACCGGCCGAGCAGGCTTGGTTTGCTCAGCCGTCCGGTCTCACCGAAGATGCCCAGGGCAATATCTGGGTAGCTGATTCGGAAACCTCAGCCTTGCGAGTGCTCAAGTTTGCCAGCGACGGCGAAGTTGAAGGTGAAAACCGCGGCATCACTGCAAGTGTTGAGACGGCCATCGGTGAAGGACTCTTCGACTTCGGTTTCCGTGACGGCGAAGCCGATCAGGCTCGTCTGCAACACCCCTTGGGTGTTGCCGTGCTGCCTGATGGTTCGGTAGCTATTGCTGATACCTACAACGGTGCTGTGCGCCGCTACGATCCCGCTACCAAGACTGTCAGCACTTTGGCTCGCGGTCTGGCTGAGCCCAGCGATGTGTTGCTGGATGAGACTGGCGAGGTGCCGTTGCTCATTGTGGTTGAGTCTAACCAGCACCAGCTGATTCGTCTTCCTCTGCCCAAGAACGCCTTGCAAGTTGATGAGGGCGCTGTCCAGACGCAGCGCCCCAAGACCGATGTGGCTCCGGGTGAATTGAAGCTGACCATCAACTTCTCTGCGCCGACAGGGCAGAAACTTGATGACCGCTGGGGGGATCCCACCCAGTTGAAGGTTTCCTCCACGCCGCCGGAACTGTTGATCAGCGGTGGTGGGACTTCGGTAGGCCTGCAGCGGACGCTGGTGCTGGCTGCGGATATCCCTGAGGGTGTTCTGCACTTGACCGCCCGTGCCGCAGCCTGCGATGGCCCGGAAGACGCCAACGGTGAGATCCCGGATCATGCAGCCTGCCACTTGTACCAGCAGGACTGGGGCATTCCGGTACTGCTGAACGCAGAAGGCGTCTCGGAGCTGTCGTTGGACCTGCGCGGACTCTAAACGCTGGCGCTGGGCGTGCTTCTTGCGGGAGTCGTCAGGGCTGAGGCTTTTTCGGTAGGCTCTTAGGAATTAAATGAGTAGCTCCGACAGGATCTTTGATCTTGTCGGAGCTACCCCTTTAAGCACTGGTAGTGAAGTGTGGGAGGTGACGCCTCTACCGGGCGTTTATGTCACAGCGATCGTGGCCTGGACTAGCTCGTTGGGGTTGAGTCTTTGCTGCTGAGCAACTCTTTTTTGCTGTGGGGGAGAGGCCTTACCGGGTGCTGTTCGGGTCGAACTCACTAGAAAAATCTGCGATCGAGAAGTACTCACAAGACTGGTGTGTCGGAGTGCTTGACGACCAGCGTGATTTGCATTACAGTTTTCTTCGTTCGGTTATACGCATAACTACCACGAAAACTGAGGATCACATGTCGCTTCGTCCGACGACTGCGGGGCCCACAATGCATGACGTGGCACGTGCGGCAGGCGTTTCTCAGGCAACGGTTTCATTGGTTCTCAATGATGCCGGTGGAGCGAGGTTTTCGGCGGCAACCAAGGAGCGAGTCCAGAAGGCTGTCGAGGATTTAGGGTACCGGACGAACGCGCATGCAAAGGTGCTTCGCGAAGGCGTGGCTGGCATGATCGGTTTTATCGGTGACGCCGTTGCGACATCGGCCTTTGCTGGAATGATCATTGAAGGTGCGCAGGATCGGGCATGGGAATCGGGCCTCTTGCTTATCACCATTAACACCGGTGGCGATAAGGAGCTTGAGGCGGCTTCATTGGAAACCATGCTGTCCTACAAGGTGGCAGGTGTTGTCTACGCCTCCATGTATCACCAGAAGGTGGATGTGCCCAGTGTCCTGAACGAAGTTCCGACCGTAGTGTTGAACTCCGAGGATAAAGCTCGCCATTTTCCCAGCGTTGCCCCCGATGAAGAAGCTGGCGGGTACAAAGCCACTCAGTATCTTTTGGATGCAGGCCACCGCCGGGTTGCGATGATCAATATCGAAACACTCGATAGCGGTCTACCTGGCGCTGTGGGGCGTTTTGAGGGTTATGGCAGGGCGCTTCGCAATGCGGGGCTGTCTGAAGACCCAACCTTGGTCCGATTTGGCCAAGGTGGTGAGCGAGATGGCTATAGGTATGCCCTCGAGCTGATGGCGTTACCTGAACCACCTACTGCCATCTTCTGCGTCAACGACCGGACGGCCTGGGGCGCTTACCAAGCAATGGCTGAGTTGGGGCTAAAAATTCCCCAAGACGTCTCCATTATCGGGTTCGACAACCAGGAGACACTGGCTCCGCATCTGCGACCCGGGCTTACCACCCTGGATCTTCCCTTTGAACAGATGGGCCGGCGTGCTGTCGAGCTCGTCCTCGGAGGAGTCAAACCTGAAGGGCAGCTCGAACTCATGGACTGCTCACTTATTGAAAGAAACTCAGTGGAAAAAATCAAGGAGTCCCCATGAGTCAAACACTCAAACGACAAAGGGGACGGGACCCTCTCCAGAGGCACATTCCGTTCAATTTGCGTCTGAAGCGCGTGCTTCGCGCATGGCAGTTATACGTATTACTAGTACCGGCCCTCGCCTATGTTGCGGTCTTCAAATACTGGCCCATGTACGGCGTGCAGATCGCGTTTCGCAACTACAACCCGGTTGACGGGTTTAGCGGGAGCCCCTGGGTGGGGTTGGATAATTTCGTCAGATTCGCCAACTCTTACCAGTTCTCACAGGTCATCGGCAACACGCTCTGGATTGCAGTTCTGGGGCTACTGATTGCATTCCCCGTGCCGATCATGTTGGCACTGGTGGTCAACCAGCTGCAAAGTGAGCGCTTTAAGAAATTCACTCAGACGGTCCTGTACTCGCCGGCATTCATTTCAACTGTGGTTGTAGTTGGCATCATGTTTGTCCTTCTCTCGCCACGATCCGGGATGGTCAACAACATCATCAAACTGACAGGTGGGGAGCCCATCTTCTTCATGGGCTCGCCTGAGTGGTTCCGCCCGGTCTATGTCATCTCGGATATTTGGCAAAACGCTGGCTTCTCCATGATCGTGTATCTGGCTGCGCTAGCAAGCATTGATCCTTCACTGCATGAGGCCGCCAAAGTTGACGGTGCTTCGAAGTTTCAGCGGGTCCGGCACATCGACCTTCCTGGCATCGTTCCTGTGATCACGATCTTGTTCATCTTGGCCATTGGAAATCTGCTTAATGTCGGCTTCGAGAAGGCATTGCTGATGCAGACAGACTTGAATCTCTCTGCATCGGAGATCATCCAGACGTATGTCTACCATGCAGGCTTGCAACAGGCCCAGTTCAGCTATTCGGCAGCGATTGGGCTCTTCAACTCCATTCTCAACCTGGCACTACTGGTGACCTTCAACTGGATAGCCCGCCGGACTCAACAGACAAGTTTATGGTGATGTCACTGTGACTATAGATACCAAAAACCGGACCAAGAACGTGATCGTACCGGGCCCTACACCCACTCATGGTGGGCGTCGCCGGCGGTTACGGGACAAGTTTGCGGACCCACTCTTCAACACCATGGCTATCACTGTGTTGTTGGTCGCCATCGCTGCTGTCGTCTACCCCTTGTACTTTGTTGTGATCGCCTCCATCAGTGATCCGAACCAGATCTATGAAGGCAATGTATGGTTCTTTCCTCGGGGAATAACCTTTGAAGGTTACGAGCGCATCTTCGCCGATATTCGTATCTGGCAGGGCCTGGGCAACACCTTCCTGTACACCATCGTCGGCACGGTCATTAGTGTCACCGCGATCCTGTGCGGGGCCTACGCCTTGTCTAGAAAGGATCTGCCGGGCCGGAAAATCCTGATGCTGATCTTTATCATCACCATGTTTTTCGATGGCGGATTGATCACCAAGTACCTTGTCGTACGGGACTTGGGCATGCTGGACACGATGTGGGCCGTAGTACTGCCGGGCGCGGTGGGGGTATGGAATTTGATCATTGCCCGGTCCTTCTTCGAACAATCAGTACCCGATGAGCTGCGCGAAGCCGCACAGCTCGACGGTGCCAACGACTTCACGTTCTTCCTGAAGATTGTGCTGCCACTATCGAAGTCTCTGATCATGCTGATGGTCATGATTCACGTCGTGGCTAACTGGAACTCATTTTTTGACGCGCTGATATTCCTCAACGACGACTCCAAGTATCCGCTCCAGCTGGTACTGCGCAACATCCTGATCCAATCCGATATTTCCTCCACCGGCACCACCGGAGGCGACATTGCCTCCTACGCTGCAGCGCAACGGATCGCCGAACTGACCAAGTACGCCATGATCGTCGTCTCTTCGCTGCCACTGATGATCGCACTTCCCTTTATGCAAAAGCACTTCACCAAGGGCGCCCTCATTGGCGCCGTCAAAAGCTAAAACCACTACAAGTTGGGAATGAACCAATGATGATTTCACGCCGAAACTTCACAACACTGAGCGTCGCGACACTCGGAACGCTCATGTTGAATGCCTGCTCGTCCGGCAATTCAAAGGCTGCACTCCAAGACTCCTCCGCCGATTTTGGGCTTCAGAGCAGCGGGTACCCAGTCGTCACCAAGCCTCTGACCTTGGCGTTCTCCGGAACCAAGTCTGCACTGGCACCGGACTACAAGACCATGGAGCTCGTCCAGGAATGGCAGAAGACCACCAACATCACCGTTGACTGGCAGAACCTCCCGGACAACGTCTTCCAGGAAAAGAAGAACCTGATCCTAGCCAGTGGAGACTTGCCCGACGCGTTCTTCAACACCGGGCTTAGCGACTCCGAGGTAGCCACCTATGGCACCAACGGGACACTGCTGGCACTGGAAACCCTGATCGATACCCATGCACCTAACCTCAAGAAGATTCTTAGCGCCCGCCCCGACATCAAGGCCGCTATCACCTCCTCCGATGGGCATATCTACACGCTTCCATCCGTAGAGGAACTTGGCCTAGTCCAATTCCCCCACATGATCGCGATCAACAAGACATGGCTCGACAAACTTGGGCTGGCTGTGCCGACCACGATTGAGGAATACCATGACGCGCTGGTGGCGTTCAAGGAAAAGGACATGGCCGGGGGAGGTAAAACCATACCCCTGAGCTACACACCTGGAACGTTCTGCGGCGACATTGTTGACCTCATTGCCGCCTTGGGAGGCACCCCCGACAATGTCGACCACCGCATCGTGCAGGATGACAAGGTTATCTTCACCGCCACCGAGCCCCAGTACAAGAAGGCGATCTCGGCCCTCGCAGACTGGTACAAGGAAGGGCTAATTGATCCCGAGTCATTCTCCCAGGATGACAAATCCTACCTGGCCAAGGGGAAAACCACGACGCCGACGCTGGGCTCATTCGTTTGGTGGGAAATCAAGGAAATGGTCGGAGAGGACCGGGCTAACGACTACGTACTTCTACCTATCTTGACCGGTGTTGATGGCAAGAAGATTGCCAGTGTTGCCAACAACCAAGAGATCAACCGCGGTGCATTCGCCATCACACGCACCAACAAGTACCCGGCTGCCACCATGCGCTGGGTTGACTACCTCTACACCCCGGTACAGTCAGCCCAAGCGAACTGGGGCCCCATCGGGGTAACTCTGGAAAAGGACGACAAGGGGATTTTGGTACAAATCCCCGCAGACGCCTCTACCAGCGAAGGGGAACGTCGACAGAAGGTTGCCCCAGGTGGGCCGAAGGTCATCACCAAAGAGGACTTCGTGAGCGTCGTGGCACCTGAACCGCGCGCGGCCGAACGCCAAAAGATCATCCAAGAGATGTACCTTCCCCACGCTGCCAGCAAGGCCTACCCGCCTGTGCCGCTGTCTAATGAGGAACTCCAGCAAATCTCCAGCATCCAGACTGATGTGACTTCGCTGGCCAAACAGAAGCTCGCGAAGTGGATCGTCCAAGGTGGTATTGACGGTGAATGGGATGGCTATGTTGCACAGCTCAAAAACATCGGTTTGGATCGCTTGGTCGAAACGTATCAGCAGGCCTATGACAGGTTCCAGGAGAACTCTTAGCTTGCCCTGATAGCGAGGTGGATCGGTGCGATGTGCACTGGTCCACCTTGCCGCAAGCGAGTGAATGCCGCCTGAAATGTCGGCACAAAATTATCAGTAAAGAAACGAGTACAGCCCGCATGACTGCCTCGACCGCCACGACGGCCGAATCCTTCCGCCCTGCCTTGCATTACGCCGCGCAGAACACGTGGCTCAATGACCCTAATGGTTTGATCCATCACGGTGGTCTTTACCACCTCTACTACCAGAACAATCCTGTGGGTAACACGTGGGGCAATATGTCGTGGGGGCATGCTACCTCCCCGAATCTGTTGGATTGGACCGAGCACGATGTTGCCATCGCGTGTGATGAAAATGAAGATATTTTCTCCGGAAGTATCGTTTTTGACCGGGACAATACCAGCGGATTCGGTTCTGAGGACGTGGCCCCGCTAGTGGCCATTTACACGAGTGCGTTCAAAGCCAGCTCCGCCTTTCCTGGTGTTCAAGCCCAGTCACTTGCCTTCAGCCTGGATGGCGGATATGTATGGAGCAAATACGTCAATAACCCGGTGCTGAACCGCCAGTCAGCAGAATTCCGTGACCCGAAAGTGTTTCGATACGAAGGTGTCGCTGGCAGCTATTGGGTCATGGTTGCTGTGGAAGCCACAGACTTCCAGGTCGTGCTCTACAAATCTGAAAACCTCCGGGACTGGGAATTGCTCAGTACCTTCGGTCCGGCCAACGCCACTGGAGGGGTGTGGGAATGCCCTGACTTGTTCCCTCTTCCTGTTGACGGGGACCCGGAGAAGATGAGATGGGTTCTCATCGTGAACCTGAACCCTGGCGGGCCCAATAGTGGCTCGGCCGGACAGTATTTCATCGGAGACTTCGATGGGATCAGGTTTACCTCCGACACCACGGTGACCGAGGGTGTGCAAGATCCAGCCAGTTTGGGTGAGTATCAGTGGCTGGATTGGGGCCGAGACTATTACGCGGCTGTTTCTTTCAGCGACGCCCCTGATAACCGCCGCCTGATGATCGGGTGGATGAACAACTGGCAGTACGCTAACGAGATTCCATCTGCTCCGTGGCGAAGCCCGATGTCACTAGCCCGTGAAGTATCCCTGCGCACTGTCAATGGCGAGCTACGTTTGGCGCAGCACGTGGCGGAAGACCTCGCCGTCATCTCTGGGCTGAGCCCGGTATTCCAGCTGGGCGAGAGGAAAATTGCGGATCAAACACTCCTCCTAGATGGTGCGGCGGGCAGCGTTCAACGCATCGACGTTACCTTCACGCCCGGAACGGCTAAGGAATTCGGGTTAGTGGTTCGCGGTGATAGAACGCAGGGAACCCGTATTGGCATCCGCCCCGCAGAAGGACTTATTTTCGTGGACCGCCGGGACTCAGGGTTCACCGATTTCCACGATTCATTCGCCTCAATCGACACAGCCCCGATCCTACCGATTGACGAGTCCTATCACCTGAGCATTTACGTGGACCACTGCTCTGTTGAGGTCTTCGCGCAGGGCGGCTTAGTCACCATGACGGAGTTGATATTCCCAGCAGCCACCAGCACCGACGTCGCACTCTACGCTACCGGCGGTTCCGCAACGCTGGATGAGCTCAACCTCATCCGCTGGGTATGACGGCGACACAACAATGAAAGAAAACATGACCCATTCCCAGCAACCGTATCCATCCCTGGACTTCCTAGAAGTGGTAGTCATCGGCGAAGCCCTCACCGACATCGTCAACTCTCCCGCTGGGACAAGCGAACACCCCGGCGGATCACCCGCCAACGTAGCCTACGGACTCGGCCGCCTAGGTGTCGCCACCGGACTAATGACCGCTATCGGAGAAGACGGACGCGGTTTCGCCATTGAATCGCACCTGCGAAGTGCTGGGGTGACCCTGATGCCAGGCGCCCACACTCTGGAGCGGACCTCCTCTGCCACGGCAACACTGGCTGATGACGGATCTGCGAGCTACGACTTCGACCTGGTGTGGGATTTGGATCCGGTTCGCCCGACTCACATTCCAAAAGTGCTCCACACCGGCTCAATAGCCACGTTTCTCGAACCCGGTGCCAGTGCAGTTAAGTTGCTCCTGCAGCAATGCCAGCAAGACTGCACCATCACCTACGACCCCAATATTCGACCGTCTCTGCTAGGCAGCCACGCTGAAGCGTTGACGAAGTTTGAGGAGCTTATCGAGCTCACGGACGTCGTCAAGCTCAGTGACGAGGACGCCGCATGGTTGTATCCCCGCAAGGAGTTGGCGGAGACCGCATCCCACCTCCTAAAACTGGGTGCCCGTCTTTCGGTCATCACTCTAGGCTCGAAGGGATCATTACTCGCCACTCCGGAGACCAGTCTGGCCATCCCGTCTGTTCAATCGACTGTCGCAGACACCATAGGAGCTGGCGATTCTTACATGGCTGCCCTGATCATGAGCCTTCTGGCACGGAGGGCACTTGGGCTGGGACCTGCCGTATTGGAGCAACTCGGCAGGACTGCCACCATGGCTGCCGCCATAACTGTGCGGCGCCCGGGGGCAAACCCTCCCACGGCTGAGGAGCTGAGATCCCACCTGGGATAATTTGCCGTCCTGCTCCCACGGTTCCTCCGTTTCCTACGGGGATCTGACATTGGAGCGTTTGGACTTCTCGCCAGTGTTCCGACGTTAGGGCCAGCATGAGCCTCTCAGCTGACGCCAAGTATTTAGCTTGGCTCCAGGGTTTTATTCGAATAGCGTCTGGTCGTTCCAGGCCCTGAAATAATTTGGAGTTCAAACTTGGGTGACCAAAGAGGAAGCTGCCGAAGAGCTAAAAGTCACGCGGCCTATGGTCCATAAACTCCTTAAAAATGGAAGCCTGCTCCTCGCCGGCCGTGCTGAACACTCGATCCTCATCGGCAGCGCATCAGTCCAGCGGTATAAAAATCGGCACATCCTGAGGGTCGCAGTTGGAATGCCCCGACGGCCTGGGCCGCGCTCAATATCATCGAGGGCGGAATCCCGCGCTGGATTGACGAGACCTCCCGTTACCATCTCAAGCAGCGACTCAAAGTCATGGATCCAGCCGAACTCGCCGCCGCCGTGAGTACTACAGATCAGGTGAAGCGGTACCGCATTGCACCCGCATGCATGCCCCTCGCCGCAGGTTACTTCCTACCTACCGGAACTGCGGCACTGAACGAGTCAGTGGTTGCGAGTCGCTTCGGGCTGGCCGCCAGCCTGACAGATGTTCTGGAAGGCTACGTCAATACAGTCAGAGCACAGAGGATTGTCAACGGCTTGTCTTTGGTTGAGGACCTGCCGGGAATGTCATCAGGCACATCGTCCATGATGAATTTGTCTTCGAGGACTCATGAACGCCTGATGCTGTCATTGATGTGGACCTTATGGAATCAATCAACTCCTGTGAGAAGGCTCCCGGCGAAAAATGCTCAGAGACATTCTCGTGCAGTGGAAAGAAGCTAGCGGTGGTTGAACGAGAAACTCAGATTATTGAGGCACCTGCAGGAGGATGAACATCGCCTTGGCCGCAATACATGGAGTTGGCGGCCGCGATCCCGTCTGACCAGTGCACGCTAGTTGCTGGACTCATGCTTCAACGGCACGCAACTGCCACTGGTGTTTAGGGCCACCGACTGCATGAGAACAAGAGAAGGACCCGCCCTAGTACTCCACTACCGGGGTGACTACTACGTTGTTTCCTGTGATGGTCAGCTTCGCTGTGAATCCGAAATTCTTAGGTTGCTTGACGGGGGCAATCAGACCCGTGAAAAGATCCTGCTCCTCGTACTCCACCTGTGCTTTCACCTTCAGCGGCGCCATGACCCACTGGCCACCAAACGGTGTGATGGTGATGGGCGGGTACTCCACTACTGACCATTTCACCGGGGAAACCACCCGATTGTTGGTTTCGGCAGTCATGGGACAACCCGTAGGCATCAACACCGCTTGCTTGGCGCAGGCGTCCAAGTATTTGCGGATGGTGCCATCAACTTGTGACAGGAGATCGCTCGTAGGCCCGGTTGCCAGGCTAACTGTGGCAATTGACTCGCCGGCCCCTGTGACAGTGCGTGTCACTGGGGGAGCGGCGAAGAGCGGCGAACGGTACTCCATCTCGTAATTACCTGGGTAGAACACGGCAAAGGTATTCCTGCCATCAGGCATATTGGCCTCAGCGTCGTTGATGCTGGCCTGATTGGCGTTAACCACGGAGGTGTCGATGACAGGCAAGGTGGTTGGAACCATGGCCCAGCTGTCGAAGAACAACCAGTGCTTGTCGCCTGGCTTGAGCAGAAAATCAGTGCTCAACGCGGCATCGCCAACTGTGTAATTGACGGTAACTTTCTTCTGGTCATCGGGGGCGGGAACTGCTTCGGCGACGCTGACATCTTTCAAGGCCTCTTGAGATTTTGCTAAGGCTTCGCCGTCCAAGGCTGCCGCATTTGCGCCCGGCACTTTAGCCTGTAAGAGGCCAAGAGCTGTGGCACCATCGCCCGCTTTCAGGGCAGCCAAATAGTTGGCCACCGTCTTTTCGGGTCCAAAATTCTTGGTGTTGACCATGGAGATGGTCACGATGGATGCGGCGACACCGAGCAGGAAGATCAACAGCCAGATGGCGGCGATCTTGATGAGTTTGGTCCCGTTCTTCACGCCGTCAACTGTACCGGGTTTGGGGGCAATGGCTTGAACCCGGGGTTTCTGACTAACGCTCACGTTGCCTCCCTTGCCAGCCTTGCCAGCCGGCTAACGACGGCGTTTCCGAGGCGCTGTGCCGAATATGTCCCGCATCAGGTTCCGGCCCAAGGAGGTACCCATGGAACGGACCATACTTTTCAGTCCGCCACCCAAAGCCCCACCCAAGACGCCGATTACATCAGAGGCGATGCCGCCGTCGTTCGTGGGAGCTGGAAGCGCAACGGGCGGAGGCGGAGGCGGTAGCGGAGTGCCCACGGCAGGTCCGGTGCTCGGGGTAGGTGCAGTAGAAGCGGTGGGGGTCTGCAACTTCTCATAGGCGGAGACAGGGTCGACTGCGGTCCCATAGGTGGGCAGCAGCGCGGACGCGGCGATCACGGCCTTGACGGCGGCCTCGGAGCTGGGCCCCATGACAGAGCCGGGGGCGCGCAATCGGGTGAGGGCAACCGGTGTCGGGGCGCCATTTTCATTCATGACCGTGACCACGGCCTCGCCAATTCCGGCGCTGGTCAGGACCTCTTCCAGATCGTAGTCGTTCATGGGGAAGGTGGAAACGGTGGCCTTGAGCGCCTTGGCGTCCTCGGGGGTGAAGGCGCGCAGGGCGTGCTGGATGCGGTTGGCCAGCTGGGCCAGCACATCAGCCGGGACATCCTTGGGGGTCTGAGTGACGAAGAAGATGCCAACGCCCTTGGACCGGATGAGCCGCACGGTCTGCGTGATGGCGTTCAGGAACGCCTTGCTGGCGCCATTGAACAGCAGGTGCGCTTCGTCGAAGAAGAACACCAACTTGGGCTTCTCGGCGTCGCCAATCTCACGCAGATCACGGAACAAATCCGCCAGCAGCCACATGAGGAAGGTGGAGAACAGCAGCGGCTTGTCCTGGATGCTGGGCAGTTCCAGGCACGTGATGACGCCGCGACCGTCGGGGGCGGTGCGCAGCAGCTCGGCTGTATCGAATTCAGGCATGCCGAAGAACTCGCCCATGCCCTGGGCATCGAGGGTGATCAGGTTACGCAGGATGACGCCGGCCGTGGCTTTGGACAACCCGCCCAGGTCCTTCAGGTCCGCCTTGCCCTCATCAGAGGTGAGGAACGCGATCACGGCACGAAGATCCTTCAGGTCATAAAGTTCCAAGCCTTTGGTGTCCGCGTAGTGGAACACGAGTTGCAGGCTGGATTCCTGTGTTTCGTTCAAGTCCAGAACGCGAGCCAGCAAAATGGGGCCGAAGGAGGTGATGGTGGCACGCACTGGGACGCCGTTGCCGTTGCCGCCCAATGCGAGGAATTCCACGGGGAACGCTTTGGATTCCCACTGCTGACCCAAGGCCTGGGTGCGGGCGGTGAGTTTGTCACTGCCCTCTGCGGCGGTGGTCAGGCCGGTGAGATCGCCCTTGATGTCCGCCATGAAGACCGGGACGCCCGCGGTGGAGAGCTGCTCGGCGATCATGTGCAGAGTGACGGTCTTGCCCGTACCTGTTGCACCGGCCACCAGCCCGTGCCGATTCATCATGGCCAGTGGCAGGGAAACTTGAGCTTCGGGGTGGATTTTGCCGTCGATCATGGCTGCACCCAGCGCGATAGAAGAGCCGCTGAAGGTGTAGCCGGCTTGAAGCGCGGAAATGAGTTCTGCCGGAGTCTTGGTAGCCATCATCACAGCGTACCGTGGCTCATATTACGGGCGCGGCAACTCATGCGCGGTGGTACCGTGCCGTCTTCGGAGTGTGGCCCGCGTCAGCCGAGCAGGAAGGCCACGGCAAACATGGCGGGAATGGCCAAGACCGTGGTGAGCAGAACGGTGTCCTTGGCTACGGCGACGCCAACTTGATAGCGCTGCGCGGTGACGTACACGTTCTGTGCCGCAGGCAGAGCCGCTGCAACCACGACGGCGAACAGTCCGGCCCCGTCCATGCCGAGGGCAAAGTGTCCCAATAGGTAAGCGATAAGTGGGTGCAGCAAAAGTTTGAAGGACGTGGCCAGTAGAATGTCAGGGCGCCGCCCGTCTGCAGCAGAAAGCGGCCTGGTGGTGCCTAGCGACATACCAAAAGCGATCAGGATCGCCGGGATTGCGGCTCCGGCAATGAGATGAAGTGGTTCGGCGACGAGTCTGGGAAGCTCCCAGCTGGTCGCGGCTAAGACAAGGCCTACCGCCGTTCCCAGGATCATGGGGTTGCTGATGACCTGAATCAGGATCCGTCCGGGTGTTGCTCGCCGTCCGCTGGTGAGGCTGTCCAACAGCATGAGGTAGATGGGGGTGTAGAACGCCAGCTGAAAGACAAGGACGGGAGCGATCAGGGCCGCATCACCCAAGACGTAGGCGGCGATGGGGATGCCCAGGTTGGCTGCGTTTGATGTGGAGGAGGACATGGCCGAAAGCAATGATTCGGCCGTGGACCGTTTGAGCCAGTACTTCACGATCACCAGGAATACCAGGGCCGTGATGACGGCACTGCTGGCGGCTACGAGCAAAGGTTCAGCGAAGACGGTGTGAAGGTCTGCACGCGCCAAGGTTTCTACCAAGAGGGCCGGGCTGGCTACGAAGAACGATAAACGGCTTAGTACAAGCTGCGCGTTATCGCCCAGAACTTTTTTGCGTCCAACAAACCAGCCCACCAAGATCACAAGCCACACCACAGAGAAGCCCTCAATGACGGCTAGCACGGGGTTCCTGGGGCTGTTTCTGGGGCTGTGGTTTCTACGGTTGGCACTCCCCAAGACTAAACAGGCAGGCTCGCTTGCCGCACATCAGTCCGCAGACCGGGACGGAGAAACTAAGAGAGAGTGCTTGTTTACAGAGCCAGTGCGGGGCGGAGGAGGCCCTCGGTGATGGCTTCTGCCGGATCTGTACCTAGGTGCACAATCTTGTTCTGGGCATCGACGTGGACCACGCTGGGCACATAGTCGCGCGCTTCGGAATCGCTCATCTGGGCGTAGGTCATCAAGATGACCAGATCACCAACATTGACCAGGTGGGCAGCTGCGCCATTGATGCCAATGACGCCAGAGCCGCGCTCGCCGGGGATGGTGTACGTTTCCAGGCGGGATCCGTTGGTAATGTCCACAATGGAGACCAGCTCGCCGGGCAAAATGTCAGCAGCGTCGAGGAGGTCCGCGTCTACGGTCACGGAGCCGACGTAATGCAGATCGGCGTGAGTGACGGTTGCGCGGTGAATCTTGGATTTAAACATGGTTCGATTCATAACGGCTCAAGTCTACCGTGCCGAGGTGTGGCTTGGCTGTGAGCTATGTTACCGACGGCTCACCGGGGTGAGTTTGCGGCCCATGATGGCCCGGGTTAGGGCGTCCACCACCTCGGTGTTGGCCAGTGGATTGCGGATGAGGGTGAAGTCCACATCGCCCACCGAGGGCAGATCAAAGCGTTTGGTGATGATTTTCAGATCTTCTGGAACCAACGACGTCGGCATCACGGCTATGCCGATCCCTGCCCGCAACGCTGCCAAGACCCCACTGATCTGCTTGGTGGTGCAGGTGACTTGCCACGTTCGCCCGGCGTTTTCGAGCGCATCGAGGGCAAGCTTGCGGCTCAGGCTCGGGGCCGGATACACAATGACCGGAACTGGTGCGCCAGGATCAAGAACCGTTTCCTCCAGTCCCACCCATGCAAAGGTGTCCTGTTTAACCACCTCACCTTCCTGCGCCCCGGACACCCACTTCACAAACACCAAATCCAGTGCCCCTGCCTTGAGGCGGCGGTGTAATTGATCGCTTTGGCTGACGGTGAGTTCCAAGTTAATCTGCGGATAGAGCTGCCGGAACTCGCGCAGGATCCGCGGCAAGCCGGTGATGGCCAAGTCATCGGCAGTGCCAAAGCGCAGCCGGCCGCGCATGGCAGCACCGGAAAAGTAGCGGGTGGCCAGATCATTGGCGGCCACGATGGTGCGGGCAAAACCTGTCATGGCGTCGCCGTTATCCGTCAGACGGACCTGACGGGTATCGCGGGTGACCAAGGCGCGCCCCGCGGCCTGCTCCAACTTGCGTACATGCTGACTGACGGTGGGCTGACTAATCCCTAGCCGTTCGGCAGCGCGAGTGAAATTGCGCGTTTCAGCCAACGCTAAGAAGCTCTTGAGTTGGATAGGGTCAAACATCGGGGCATCTGACATGGCCGGACTCCTGTAACTATTACGTATCTCAATAGTATTTATAGGCACCATACCCTTTCGTTATGAATTGGGGCTGCCTAGGGTTGTGAAGGTAAACACCCACCCTCGAGTCTCAGGACTAACGCGTTGACGCCCCCATCAGCAGAACCGAATGCTGCCCTGACCGCCCCTATTAACCTAGTGACCACACGCCCGCCGTGGAGCCAAACCTTTTCTTCACTAAAAATCCGCAATTACCGCATCTTTGCCTCCGCCAACCTTGTGGCAACCATTGCCGTGTGGATGCAGCGCGTGGCGCAGGACTGGATGGTGCTGGAACTCTCAGGTTCGGTGACCGCCGTTGGCATTACCGTCTTCATGCAGTTCATCCCCTCCCTTCTGCTCATGCCGCTCGGCGGAATTCTGGCCGATAGATACTCCAAGAGGCTGATTCTGATGATCAGCCAAGGTGCCGCCGGAATCTTGGCAACCATCATGGCCGTGCTGGCGCTGACCGGGAACTTAGCTGTGTGGCACATTTACGTGATCGCCTTTGTCCTTGGCCTGGTGGTTGTGGCCGATCAACCCGCACGCCAAGTATTCGTCAACGAGCTGGTGGGCCCGCGGCAGCTACGTAACGCCATCAGCCTGAACTCCTCCATATTCCAGATGGGCGGCATGATTGGACCAGCCGTCAGTGGTGTGCTGATCATGGCCGTGGGTGGCGGTTGGGCCTTCGCCGCGAATGCGCTCGCCTGCAGCATTACCGTGGTTTCCCTCATGCTGATCCGCAAGAGCGAGCTGGTGCAAATGCCGCCGGTGAAGCGCGCCAAGGGACAGCTGATGGAGGGTGTGCGCTACGCCTTGCGCAAGCCCACCATCTTCTGGCCAGCGGTCATGGCTGCCGTCTTCGCCGTGTTTGGGTTGAGCCTTGCGGTCCTGATGGCGGCCTACGCCAACAACGTGTTCGACGCCGGTGCCGGCGGCTACGGCCTGCTGAACACTCTCGTTGCGCTCGGCGCACTAGGCGGGGCCATTGCCTCCACCCGCTTCGCCACCCTGCGCCTGCGTGGTGTCATGGCGGCGGCGGGCAGCTACGGGATTGTGCTGATGATTGCCTCGGCCGCGCCGAACATGATCACCTTTGGTGCTGTCATGGTGGTGGCCGGATTCGCTTCTTTGCTGTTTCTGACCAGCGCTAATCAGCTCGTCCAGATGTCCACAAATGTATCGATTCGTGGGCGCGTCATGAGCCTGTACATCATGGTTCTGATTGGTGGCCAAGCACTGGGTGGGCCACTCATGGGCTGGCTCGCGGAAAACTGGGGCGTGAAATGGGCCACCCTGATTGCCGGTGGCATGCCCGCCCTGGCCGCCGTGGTGATCGGCTTGATCTTGGCCAAACGAGGACAGCTGACGCTGCGCGTGAATCTGCGCAGCGTCAGGAACCCAGTGTTCATTGTGCCCAAGCTCGGCTGAGCTGCCGCGGGTAACGGCCCAGCTGGGCCGCCGCGCCTAACCGAGCCGCCGCGCCTAACCGTCTGTGAGCGGCAGGTGCGGGTAACTAGCCTGGCGGCCCTGGAACTCGAGGATCGCTGGGTTGATGATGACGCCGTCGGAAATTTCTATGGCACGGGTGATGGTCTCGGATTCAGCCCACGCCTCCCGACCAGCCAACACGGGTTCAATGAACGGGATGAGCCCCTCGCTGATTTCCCACGTGGCAGAGTTCCACAGGTAACTGGGGCTGTGGTCCACCGCGTAGTAGTTGATGTATTCGCCCACAGTAAACATCGGATCAGTGAAGGTGGTGTTGCGGGCCCAGCTAAAGCCCATGCCCTCGTCGCACGAGACATCCACGATCAAGCTGCCGGGTCGGAACGCGTCCAGATCAGCTTCCGTCAGGTAGGTCATCGGCGCGTTGGGGTCTTGCAGGGTGCAGTTCACCACGATGTCGGCCTCAGCTAAGAAGCTGCTGAGCGGAACATCTCCGTCCTCGAGCATGACAAAACCGGTGTGCGGGGCCTCAGGCGCAAAATCGAACTGCACCATTTCGGCGGAGTGAATGGGTGAGGCGACGGCGGCAACATTACGGCTGGTCAACACCTGCACCTCGTGGATGCCCAGTGCGTTCAGGGCCGTCACAGCGCCCCGAGCAGTGGCACCAAAGCCAATCACCACGGCCTTGAGACGACGGCCGTAATCACCGGTGGAACCCGTCAATCCCAGTGAATGCATCACGGAGGAGTAGCCGGCGAGCTCATTGTTCTTGTGGAAAACGTGGAGGCCGAATCCGCCGTCGGAGGTCCAATGGTTCATGGCCTCAAAAGCAATCAGCGTCAGCTTCTTATCGATCGCCAGCTGGGTGATGGCACGGTCTTGGACGCAGTGCGGCCAGCCCCATAAGACCTGACCGTCCTTGAGTTCGCCAAGATCCGAGGCCTGCGGCTTGGGCAGCAACACCACGTCGGAGCCGGCAATGACCTCCTCGCGGGAAGCCACGGCACCAACCAGAGTGGCTAAGACCTCATCGGTGACACCAAAACGCAGACCATAACCTTCTTCAACCACCATGCGAGCACGGAGTTCTTCTTCCATACGGGAAAAATGTTCGGGGTGGATCGGGGCGCGCCGCTCATCCGGCTTGCGCGACTTGCCCAAGATTCCTAAACGCAGCCCGGCTGCGGGGGTGCTCATTTCTTCCCCGGGGTTGGTTTTTCAGCAGCGGCTGATGTACCTTCGCCGGCTCGTTTGTCGGCGCGCTTTTCCTTGATCGACTTGCTGGACTTCTTCGACGCAGTTTGTCGTGGTGATTTATCGCCCATGTCAGCTCCCTAAAGGAGGGGCAAAATAGCCCCGTAGCCCGACCCTACACGCATAGGAACGTTAAACGACTGTTGCCCCGAGAAGCGAATCTCGGGGCAACAATAGGTGATACAGAGAGCGGGCGACGGGAATCGAACCCGCGTATCGAGCTTGGGAAGCTAGCGCTCTACCATTGAGCTACGCCCGCATTGAACTTCATTCTTTGAAACCATTGTGAAACGTCTGCGGCGAACCGCAGCTTTTGTTCCGGTATTGATTCTAGCCCGATCATGGAAGTGGTCCTGACCATTTCAACACTGTGGCGTTTCGCAGCGGTGACGTTCTCGAACTCGGGAGTCCTGACAGGGGCGCGGCCCGGCGCGCACTCAAGATGCGTGGGGAACTGATGACTGAAGGCGCGTTGACGTTCTGCGCGCTGAACACTGCTTTTCGGAACCGCGCGGAGGAACTGCGCCCTTGCGAGAGTTAGCTGATGATGGAAGCCTTGACCGCGGCAAACTCGGCGTCGGTGAGAGCACCCGATGCGTGCAACGCTGCGAGGCGTTCTAACTTGCTGAGCAAGTCATCTGCTGATGCTGTTGCTTCGGGGGAAGCCGCCGGAACTGCCCCTGGAACCGGGAGCATCGAGGTCTGCTGGGCAAGGAGTTGCTGCTGGGAAGCCTGCTGCGCAGCCGCTTGCTGACCGGCGGCCTTGGCGTTGACAGCGTTGCTGGCAGCCGTTGCAGTACCTGCAATAACAGCCGTACGGGCAGCAGTCCCCAATAGGCTGGGGCGTTTATTACGTCTTCCAAAAGCCATGACGATCTCCTTGGATAATTCACGCGCCCGGCAGGTGCTCCGCCGGTCTTCATACTCTACGCCGGACACGCGTCGGTGCAGCTGAAAATCTAACTGTTGCGCCGCCGTCGTACATTCTGGTGGTTCGGCAGTTTAGAGGGTGTCAACCGAGGCTACGCCAGCAACAGAGGGTGGGGGCTAGAACACCGGTTCCGGCTTTTTTCCTTGTAGGAGTCTTACCAGCGGCTCCACATAGCGGGCGGCGATGGGGCCGCTCACGGCCATGATCAGAACGTAGGTGGTGGCCAGTGCGGCCAACTCCACTGGAACCGCGCCAGAGGCGACGGCCAGGCCGGCGATGACAATGGAAAATTCGCCGCGGGCAATCAAGGCGGCACCCGCGCGGGCGCGCCCGGGCACCCCGATGCCTTGCTTCCGGGCCGCCCACCAGCCGGTTACGAGTTTGGTGATGGTGGTGACCAGCGCCAGCAGCAATGCCACACCGAGCACGGGTGGGATGGTGCGGGGATCGGTGTTCAGGCCAAAAAGTACAAAGAACATGGCGGCGAAGAGATCACGCAGAGGCTCCAGGACGCGGGTGGCATTTACTGCCGTACCGCCGGAAATGGCGATTCCCAAGAGGAAAGCACCCACGGCTGCCGAGACCTGCAGCGCAGACGCCACGCCCGCTACCAGCAGCGCCGCACCGAGCAACTTCAGGAGGAACGATTCCCTGTCAGGACTATCCAAAACGTTGGAGACCATGTGCCCGTACCGCAGGGCGCCCAGCAGCACCAAGGTGATCACTGCCAGTGAAATTCCGACCGCGGTGAGCCCGCCCATGAAGGAAACCCCCGATAAAACGGCGGTTAAGATGGGCAAATACGCGGCCATGGCCAGATCCTCGATGACCAAAATGGCCAGCACCACCGGTGTTTCACGGTTTCCGAGGCGGCCCAGATCACCCAAGACCTTGGCGATGATTCCCGAGGACGAACTGTAGGTGACCCCGGCCATGACGAGCGCGCCGATTGGCCCCCACCCCAGAATAAGCGCCACGGCAACTCCTGGAAGCATGTTCAGGACCAGGTCCAAGAGCCCGGCCATCCAGGACTGTTTCAGGCCGGTCACCAGCTCCTTGGCCGTATATTCCAAGCCGAGCATAAGTAGCAGGAGAATGACGCCAATCTCGCTGGCAATATGGGCAAACTCGTCGATGCCGCCGAAGTTGACCAATCCGCCGTTGCCAAAGGCCAAACCGCCCAGAAGGTAGAGGGGCACGGGAGATAAACCAATGCGACCTGCCAGACGACCCAAAAAACCGAGCCCGAAAAAGACTATGCCAAGCTGGATGAGGGAAAGGGTCGTCGATTCCACAACTGGCGCTAGGGTCGAGACTGCAAAATCAGGGCAGCCTCTGCCAGCCCGTCGTCCGTTCCGACAATAACCACCATATCGTCAACGTGCAGAACTTCATCAGGGCGCGGCGAAGCAACCACATCGCCGTCACGTAACAACGCCACAATGGAGGCGCCGGTCTGTGTCCGCATTTGGGTTTCACCCAAGCTGCGTCCAGCGAAGTTTGAACCCTTGCGGATCATGATCTGGTGCGTACTAATGCCGGAAACGTCTTCGTGCTCCGCGCTGAGTTGGGCAATCAGCTGGGCGTTTCCCAGCAACTGTCCCAAACCGGCGGCCTCCTCCGCGCTGAGCGGAATGGAGGCGGCGCATGCATCTGGATCGTCAACACGGGAAAGGATCAGTTCGGTATGGCCATCACGGTGAGTCACCACACCAATGCGTCGTCCAGTGGCAAGGCGCAGTTCCCTACGGACGCCTATACCTGGAAGAGGAGTCTCTTCAATATTCATGGTTCTCACCTTAGCTGCGTAAATGGCACTGCGCGCGCTTAATGAAACGCTGAAAACGGCAAAAATAGTCCCGCATCGCCTTTGACGGCCGGGCTGGGCTCTAGATGCGCTATTTTTAGAGGGTGCTGATCTCTGACCGCGACATACGTGCCGAAATTGACGCCAAGCGGATTGTCTTGGACCCCTACGACCCTGCCATGGTGCAGCCATCAAGTGTTGATGTGCGCATTGACAGGTTCTTCCGACTTTTTGACAACCACCGCTACGCGCACATCGATCCTGCGGAGGAGCAGCCCGAGCTGACCCGGATGATCGAAGTTGATCCCGAGGAAGCGTTCATTTTGCACCCGGGTGAGTTTGCGCTGGCCTCCACCTATGAAACCGTCACGTTGCCCGATGATGTTGCGGCACGGCTCGAGGGCAAGTCCTCACTGGGGCGCCTGGGCTTGCTGACGCACTCAACCGCGGGCTTTATTGACCCCGGTTTCTCCGGCCACATCACCTTAGAGCTCTCCAATGTGGCGACCCTACCCATCAAGCTGTGGCCTGGCATGAAAATTGGCCAGCTCTGCTTCTTCCAGCTGTCCTCACCTGCCGAAAACCCCTACGGAACTGGAACTCACCAGAACCGCTACCAGGGACAGCGCGGCCCCACGGCGTCCAAATCGTTCCAGAATTTCCACCGCACCAAGATTGAGCTCGGCGAGTAGCTTACTTCCTCCAGAGCTGACGACGGCGGCCGGTACCTTCCACACGGAAAGGTGCCGGCCGCCGTCGTGAGTTCACTTATACGCTGAACTCGAGTTGGGTTGGGCGCATAGGGGAACTTCTGAGGTTATGCACCAAACTGGAGCCGGGTCAGGTGCATAGACGCTCGGTCGCCTAACCCAGATCGGGTTAGGCGCATAGGGAATCGCTCCTGAGGTTGTGCGCCTAACCCAGATCGGGTTAGACGCATAGGGAAACGCTGCTGAGGTTATGCGCTGAACTGAAGCTGGGTTAGACGCATAAAGGGTGATGAGGGGTTAGCGGGCATGCGCCGGCGCCTTGACCGGCAGCAACAGCAGCAGTCCGAGCAGCAGCACCACCAAAATGCCGATGATGCCCCAACGCTGGGCGCCGAATATAAGGATGGACAGCCCGAACAATTGAGGTGCCAGGAAGGAAACGGCGCGGCCCGTGGTGGCGTAGAGGCCAAAGAGTTCGCCCTCCTGCCCTTCAGGTGCCAGCCGGCCCATGAACGTTCTGGCCGAGGATTGCGCTGGGCCCACGAACAGGCACAGGATCAGCCCGAAGACCCAGAAGGCGTTCTTGCCATCGAGGAAGAGCAGCGCCCCGCCGGAGACGAGTAAGCCGACCAAGGAGGTGACGATGACAGCCTTGGGACCAAATTTGTCGTCGAAGAAGCCCGCGGACAAGGCGCCCACGGCCGCCACCAGATTGCCGGCGATGGCGAAGATCAGGACATCGCCGGTTTTAAAGCCAAAGGATCCTACGGCCAGTACGGCTCCGAAAGTGAAGATGGCGGCCAGTCCATCACGGAAGATTGCGCTGGAAATGAGGAAGTACACGGTGTGACGGTCGGTGCGCCACAAAAGTTTGATGGTTCGGTAGAGCTCTTTGTAGGACTGGAAGAATCCCACCTTGGGCATATTCGGATCGGGCTTTGATTCGGGAATAGCGAACAAGATGGGAATCGAGAACACCACTATCCACAGCGCTGAGAACACGGCCACTGCCCGGTACGTCATACCATCGGCGCTGGTGATGCCAAAGATGCCAACTTCGGGGGCGATTAGGGCGACGTACACGATCAGCAGGGCAACTATGCCGCCGAGGTATCCTGCCGCCCAACCGAAACCACTAATCCGCCCGATGCTCGTCTTGGTGGAGATCTGCAAGAGCATTGCGTTGTAGTTAACGCCTGCAATTTCAAAGAAGACGTGCCCAGCAGCAATTAGCATGCACCCGAAAAGTAGGTACGATTCCTGTGGCTGAACGAAGAAGCATGCTCCTGTCAGCACCGCCACAATGAGCGTATTGATGCCCAGCCACAACTTCCGGCGGCCGCTGTGGTCGGTGCGTTGCCCCGCAACCGGCGCTATCAAAGCGATCGCCAAGCCTGAGATGGACATGGCAAACGCGAGGGTGGCCGTGGCCTTATCCGCACCGCCAAAATCGTCCCCGGTTAGGTACAGGGCGGTGAATATGAAGGTGGTCATGACCGCGTTAAACGCTGCCCCACCCCAGTCCCATAAAGACCACGCCGTGATTTGCCAGATGGTCCCGGGGGTCTTGGCCGTCGCTACGGGCGTGGAAGCGGCGGGGGGAGGATACTCAGTCATAGGCCACATGCTATCTGTCACACACGGCGCGACGGGGTAGGGCAGGTGAACATTAAGCGATGGACGCTCAGCTAGTGCGCACGGAACGGGCCCATATCTCTCCCCAACTCAGTTGCAAGGTTCTGGCAAATGTCGAGCATTAGGCTTCGGCCCGGAATTTACAAGGGCTCTGGGTTGCTAGGATAGGAGGGTCGGGAACCGACTTTAAACCCCGTGATTCGCTCATTTCCAGCCCGAAACATGTGGAGCTTCTAGTGCTGATTGTCCTCTGTGCGCACTTCATTGTTGCCATCTTCGCGCCCATTTTGTTCGCACGATGGGGCCGTTCGGCGTTCTATATTCTGGCCGCGGTTCCCGCCACTAGCTTTGTTTGGCTCTTGGCGCAATACAATAATGTGTTCTCCGACACGCTGCCCAGCCCGGCATTAGAGATCCCTTGGATTCCTGTCTTGGATCTGGACCTGTCATTCAAAATGGACCAATTGTCCTGGCTGATGTCCCTGCTGGTCCTCGGCGTTGGTGCGCTGGTACTGGCCTATTGCGCCAGATACTTCAAGACGGACGACGCCGGACTGGGCGGCTTTGGTGCCCAGCTGCTCGCTTTCGCGGGGGCCATGTTCGGTCTGGTCACAGCCGACAACCTCATTCTTTTGTTTATTTTCTGGGAACTGACAACAGTCCTTTCCTACCTGCTGATTGGTTACGCCCGTACCCGTATCGCGGCCAGACGTGCAGCGCTGCAGGCCTTGATTGTGACAACCTTTGGCGGGTTGGCCATGTTGGTGGGCCTGATTATGGTGGGCGAAACCGCAGGTACCTACAGTATTTCCGAGGTCTTGGTCTTGGCGCCCGAGTTGATGGCCGCCGTCGGAAGTCCCAAGACGGCACTGAACATTGGTATCGCCCTGCTTCTGGTCGGCGCTGTCACCAAATCAGCCTTGCTGCCGTTCCACTTCTGGCTTCCTGGCGCCATGGCCGCACCCACTCCGGTGAGCGCTTATCTTCATGCGGCGGCCATGGTGAAAGCTGGAATTTACCTTATTGCCCGCTTGGCGCCGGGATTCTCACAGACTGATTACTGGCAGGCCATAATCGTGGTGCTTGGGCTGAGCACCATGCTGTTGGGTGGCTGGCGCGCTCTACGTCAATATGACCTGAAATTGATTCTGGCTTATGGCACCGTTAGTCAGCTGGGCTTTATTGCTTTGGTGGTTGGGCTAGGTGGGCAGGAAGCTGCCTTGGCGGGCATGGCCATGGTGCTTGCTCACGGCCTCTTCAAAGCCTCCTTGTTCCTGGTGGTGGGCATTATTGACCACCAGAGTGGCACACGCGATATCCGAGAACTATCCGGGGTGTTCAAATCAGCGCCGAAACTGGGTGTGGTGGCCTTGATTGGTGCCGCATCTATGGCAGGGCTTCCGCCGATGGCCGGATTTGTTGCCAAAGAAGGTATTTTCCAATCCTTTATTGCCTCAGCTATGTATGGGCCCGCAGGGGCGGGCGTGGGCTGGAGTGTCCTTGTAGGAATGGTCCTTGGCTCTATCCTGACGTTCGCCTACAGTGCCCGGTTTATGTGGGGCGGCTTCGCATCGAAGTCCAAGGGTATGGCAACGGTGTTCAAGCCCATTGGGTGGCCGTTCCTTGCTGCTCCAGCATTTCTGAGTCTTTTGACGCTGGTCTACGGCTTGTCTCCGCAGACCGTTGAACGCTGGATCAAGCCCTATAGCGAGCAATTCCCCGCATATGACCCACACGGCATGCATCTGTTGCTGTGGCATGGTTTCACCCCCGCACTGGGGCTTAGTGCCATTGTCATTGTCGCTGGTATTTCTTCGTTCCTTATGCGGAACAAGGTGGAAGCTTTCCAGTCGATGACGCCGTCGCTGATGGACTTCGAGCGCGGCTACCGGCAGAGCATTGTCATCTTGGATGCGGTGGCCATTTGGGTGACCGGCCGTACTCAGCGTGGCTCGCTGTTCTTCTACCTCGCCGTTATTCTGTCCACGGCGATCGGCTCAGTGCTTGCAGTTCTGGTCTTGACCGAACAGAACTGGACTGAAAACCTCTACTTTGTAGACCCCACCTCGCCCTTCCAAATCATCGCCGGCGCGGCTGTTGTCATTGGCGCCCTCGCGGCTGCTAGGGCCAACAAGCGGTTCATGGCTGTGCTCATGGTTTCAGTCACCGGCTACGGAATCGCCTTGATCTTTGCCCTGCAAGGGGCACCCGATCTCGCCTTGACCCAGATGCTCGTGGAAACTATTGTTCTGGTCGCGTTCTTGCTGGCCATGCGGTCGCTGCCGCCGAAACTCATGGAACGCAAGCAAGTAGGCAGTCACCGTTTGGCCCGTGCGATCCTCGGAGTCGGTTTCGGAGCAACCATGGTGGGCGTGGCCATCCTCGCCATGGGTTCACGCATCCACGAGCCGGTGAGCCTGGCGCTGCCCAAGCTCGCCTACGAGGGAGGTGGCGGACTCAACGTGGTCAACGTGACGCTCGTGGACATTCGTGCCTGGGACACCTTTGGTGAAATTTCTGTCCTGGCCATCGCCGCGACCGGCATCGCCAGTTTGATCTTCGTCAGTGGCCGCGGCCACAAACTCCCTCGCGCCATCACCGTAGAGTCTGGGAGTGTTGGCAGGCTCAAGCAGGTGTCAGGCTTGGGGTCGACGATCAAGATTGCCGAGAAATTTACGGACTCACCGAGCAACCCTTGGCTCGTGGCTGGGCGAACATTGGCACCTGAGCAGCGATCCATCATTATTGAAGTAGTCACCCGGTTGGTTTTCCACAGCATCATCGTGATGTCGATTTACCTGCTGCTTGCCGGACATAACGCGCCCGGTGGCGGCTTTGCTGGCGGTCTGGTGGCCGGATTGGCCTTGACTATTCGCTACCTTGCCGGCGGACGTTTCGAGTTGGCTGAAGCCACGCGCATTTCCGCTGGCACACTGCTGGGTCTTGGTCTGGCCGTGGCCGCGATTACCGGAGCGGTTCCGCTGTTCTTGGGTGGGGAAGTCTTCCAAAGCGCCATTATCGCCTTTGACCTTCCGATCTTTGGGGACGTGAAATTTGTAACGTCCACACTTTTCGACATTGGCGTTTATCTGGTGGTGGTGGGCCTGGTTGTTGATGTGCTGCGCAGTCTGGGGTCTGAAATTGACCAACATGAAGAGGACGGCATGGAAGGCATTGAGTTGATCGAGGACGACGAGCCGTTGGAGGCTAGCCGATGAGCGTAAACCTGACTCTCCTCCTTGTCATGGGTGTGCTTTATTCCGTGGGCATCTATTTGTTGTTGGAACGGAGCTTGACGCGGGTTCTGCTAGGCGTGATGCTACTGACCAACGGCACGAATATCTTGCTTCTTGCTACGGGTGGTTACGCCGGCTTGGCGCCGATCTTCAATAAAGATATTCCTGCAGACGCATTCAATGATCCTTTGCCGCAGGCCTTCATTCTGACCTCCATTGTTATTTCCTTCGCCGTGACAGCCTTCATGCTCAGCTTGATCTACCGGTCCTGGCTACTGAGCAACGCTGACCACATTCAGGTTGACCGCGAAGATCTTCGCGTTGCCATGCAGGAACTGTACGACGACGAAGAGGACTCCGAAATTGCCGTTGAAGTCTCCGACTTCCACGAAAATACCTATAGGGACGCAAAGCGAGAGACAGTTCCTGGGATCGGTCCCAAGAAAGTGGCACCCGTTCCAGATCCTGATGTGCTGGGGGCTGATACGCCGGAGAATCCCCGAACATCACAACAGCATGAATCGCCTAGAAAGGACAAGGAATGAATGTCGCAAGTTTTGCTCCGCTCGCCGTCGTTCTACCTTTCCTTGGTGCGGCCTTAGCCTTTGCACTGATCCGGCGGCCGCGGGCCCAGCGCCGGGTCAGCTTGGGCACCATCACGATCACCTTGGCCCTAGAAGTCTGGCTCTTGGCCAGCGTATGGACTACTGGTCCCATTGCCGTCCATTTGGGGGGCTGGTCACCACCCTTTGGCATTGTTATGGTGGCCGATCAATTTTCCTCACTACTGCTAGTGGTTTCCTCCGCCGTGAGCCTGGCAGTGCTGGCCTACGCAACCGGGCAGGGTTCCGCCGACGGTGAAGAGAGCGGACCAGTGTCCGTCTTCCACCCGACCTACTTGATCCTGATGGCAGGGGTCTCCAACGCCTTCTTGGCTGGTGACCTCTTCAACCTCTACGTGGGCTTTGAGATCCTATTGACAGCCAGCTATGTGCTGATGACCCTCGGTGGCACCGGATCCCGAATCCGAGCCGGTATCACCTACGTGGTAGTCAGCGTGGTGTCCTCGGTGCTGTTCTTGATTGCTATCGCCATGATTTACGGAGCCACTGGAACAGTTACGTTGGCAGATCTGGCGGTCAAACTTGCAGAACTGGATTCGGGAACTCAAGCTCTTTTGCACGTGCTCTTGCTCATAGCCTTTGGTATTAAAGCCGCAGTTTTCCCACTGTCATTCTGGCTTCCTGACTCCTACCCAACCGCACCCGCTCCGGTGACTGCGGTGTTTGCCGGGTTGCTGACAAAAGTTGGCGTCTACGCAATTATTCGCACGGAGACGTTGCTGTTTCCCTCGGACCAATTCAATAACGTGCTGTTAGTGGTTGCCCTGTTGACCATGATTGTAGGAATATTTGGCGCCATTGCCCAGACAGATATCAAACGTATGCTGTCCTTTACATTGGTGAGTCACATCGGATACATGATTTTCGGCGCCGCACTTTCATCAGTGCTGGGACTGGCCGCCACCATTTTCTACGTCATTCATCACATCACCATTCAAACCTCGTTGTTCATGGTCACCGGACTCATTGAACGGCGAGGTGGCACGTCCTCGATCATGCGCCTGGGAGGTCTGGCAAAACTGTCGCCAATTCTTGCGGTGCTGTACTTCATCCCAGCCATGAATTTGGCCGGCATCCCGCCATTCTCAGGATTCCTTGGGAAATTGGGGCTGCTCCAAGCAGGCGTTGCCGACGGTTCGCCTCTGGCCTACGCCCTGGTGGTGGGCGGTGTAGTGGCTAGCCTCCTGACACTTCTGGTCATGGCCCGCGTGTGGAACCGCGCATTTTGGCGCAGCACCGCTGATGCTGAAGATCCGGAACCGGTCCTGTTGGCCACGGCTCCGGATGCCTCGGGAGAACAAAGCATGCGGGCACTACGCACCAGCAAACATGTTGACGCCACATCAGGCCGTTTCTCCGGAGACAATGAGATCCCCATCCTTCCAAAGATGATGGTGTACTCAACTATGGGACTGGTCCTGCTCGGCATTGCCATGACGGTCTTTGCCGGACCGCTCTTTGACCTGAGCCAAGAGGCTGCCACCAGCATGCTCGAACGCACCGACTACATTGAAGCCGTATTGGGCAGCGGGGCGGGCAACCCATGAGCCAGGTGACAAGACAACGGCGTAAACTCAATGTCCTGCAAAAACTGCCACTACTGATTTGGTTGGTAGTGGTCTGGGGCGCTCTCTGGCAGGACTTCAGCGCGGGCAACCTGCTCTTTGGGGCGTTGATTTCGGTGGGTGTTACCCATGTCTTCTATTTGCCACCCATTGAACTCAGCGGCCGGTTCAACGTGCTGCGGGCGTTGGTATTCCTGCTGTGGTTCATGAAGCAGGTGACCATTGCCAGTTTCCATGTGCTGCGCTGGGCCATTGTTAAGGGACCCAGGATTCGCAACGCCGTCATTGCCGTGCCGCTGCGCAGCCCCTCAGATCTGCTGATGACGGCAGTAGGTCACGTGTTGTCGCTGATCCCAGGCTCCTTGGTGGTCGAGGTGGACCGAGGCTCGGCCACGCTCTATGTCCATGCCATGAATGCGCCTACGCCAGAGAGTATTGTGCAGGTGCGTGAAGGCATCCAAGACATCGAGGCACGGCTGATCAAGGTCATGGGGACCAAAGCAGAGTTGGCCGCACTGAAAAGCGAACAGGCGGGATCTCCCATGGTGACTCACGCACAGACAGTGCGCGGCTCCATCGCAGAGAATCACGGAACTTTCGAAGTTGAGAGCCCGGGGGAGGGACAGTGAGCGCCATGAATGTTGTTGTCATCATTGTTGTTGCGCTGCTGGCACTCGCGGCTGCCGGCACCATTTACAGGATTGCCGCCGGGCCGTCCCTGCTAGACCGCGTGATCGCAGCCGACGTGCTGCTCGCCATTTTCGGTGCCGCACTCGCAACCGAAATGGCCATCAACCACCACATCGACAATTTGGCGCTGCTGGTGGTGTTGACGGTGATCGGCTTTATTGGTTCCGTCACGGTGGCCCGATTTGTGGCACACAAGAGGGATGACGGATGAACACGTTCATAGATGTGCTGACGGCGATCTGCCTCTTGGTAGGCGCCCTGATGAGTCTTGCAGCAGCTATCGGCCTGCTGCGATTTCCTGACCTCATGAGCCGCATGCACGCTGCCACCAAGCCTCAAGTCTTGGGGTTGTTGCTGATGTTGGCGGCTGTTGGACTGCAAATGCGTGCTTGGGCTTTGCTGCCGCTTCTCGTCGTAGCCTGGCTGTTTCAGCTGCTCACGGTTCCGGTGTCCGCGCACATGGTGGGCAGGGCTGGATACCGCACCAAACATCGTCGCCCGGAATTGCTCAGTCTTGACGAGCTGGACCAGGTTGTGGCTTCCGTGGTGGAAGAGGACAACACCCACTGAAGGGCTGTGGGGCGTCTTTCAGGGGGACGTCTCTTCGGAGTAAACCGCGTAGCCGCCGGTTAAACGCCAAAGGCGCCAGCCGCCGTCGTACGTGATCAAATTCGCAGATCAGACGTGACGGTGAATGACGCCCCGGTGGTGCGCAACCGCTCCTTAGACCTCTTCGGGATGCTTGTTGAAGCGGGCGATGGCCTTCTGCGTGGTGCGTCCGGCCAGGGTCTGGATGATGGCGGCAACCACTGCGGAAACCAATGCAAAAGTGAGCGCGGAGCGGAGGCTGTTCTCCAGATCTGCACCATCCTTGGGCGGCTTGTTACCGGTGCTCTTCTCCCAGACCGTGTCCACGAGCTTGCTGGCCGCAAATCCGGCGCCCAAGCTGATGCCGGTTCCGAGCAATTTGAAGACGATGTTCATCAATGACTCCTGCGTGGTTAAGTGAAGTTGACTGGGCTTGCGCGGGAAAAACTCTAGTGTCAGCCTAGCGCTTTTGCCGGGGCAACAGCTGTTGCCCGCTGCGCAGGGGCCTCATGTCCTGGTGCATATTTCGCTACGGTAGGGCCAGTGTTATGGTCCCCATTGGTCCCCAGCAGGGCCTGGGGGTACACTGAATCCGCAATTCAAACACGACAGGGGAGCGTCATCCCATCCTGGGATTAGACGCTGAGAGTGCGGTTCGCCGCAGACCCTCGAACCTGCTCCGGTTAGTACCGGCGAAGGGAGTCGAGTTCTCTTCGGCTGCGCGGAAATACCGCTGTAGCCGCCCCTCCTGAAAAGGAGGAATCATGAGCAAGTCATTCGCGGGCGGAAACGCCACGCAACCCAGTAAGCAGGCCCCCCAAACGGCGCAACAACGTAAAAGCACGTGGCGGGTCGTAGACATCGTTGTGGTCTCTGTTCTCGGCGTTGCCTTGGGCGTCATCTTCTGGCTATGGTCAGCTGGGTACGGGCTGACCAGCGCCATCACCGTGGCCTTCCCGCCGCTTGGAGCGCTGTACGGCGGTGGCTGGTTGATCGCCGGCGTCTTGGGCGGACTGGTTATCCGCAAACCCGGGGCAGCACTGTATTGCGAGCTCATCGCCGCCATGGTGGAGGGACTGCTGGGTACGCACTTTGGTTTTACGGTGCTGCTGTCCGGTCTGGTTCAGGGCCTTGGTGCCGAGCTGGGCTTCGCGCTGTTCCGCTACCGCAAATTCAACCTTCCCGTGGCTCTGATTTCCGGCGCATTGGCGGGCTTGGCCTTGGGTATCAACGACAGTATTGTCTGGAACATCGAGTGGGCCATGCAATGGAAGCTCGTCTACGTAGCTCTGGCCATGGTCTCCGGTGTCGTCATTGCTGGGTTGGTGTCCTGGTTGGCCGTGCGTGGTCTGGCGAGAACCGGCGCTCTGGCAAGTCTGCCCTCTCGTGGAGCAGCCACCGAACGCGCGGTCTAGGCCGTGAGTATCGAGCGCAACCGGGGCAGTACCCCGGCGAAAGTGAGCGCCAAAGGGTGGGGCTGGCAGCATTCGGGCCGTAGCGGCCGTGCCGTTGCGGGCTTAGATCTTCAGATTGAACCGGGGGAGCGCGTCTTGCTGTTGGGCCCTTCCGGTGCCGGAAAGTCCACTCTGCTGCACGCTTTGGCTGGTGTTTTAGGTGATGATGAGGACGCCAACGAATCGGGCATATTGCTCATCGACGGCGCTCCCGTGTCAGAATCCCGTGGCCGTTCTGGCCTCATGCAGCAGGACCCGGATGCTCAGGTGGTGCTCTCGCGGATCGGAGACGACGTCGCGTTTGGCGCCGAGAACCTCTGCGTTCCGCGTGAGGAAATTTGGCGCCGCGTAGGTGCAGCTCTGGAATCCGTGGGCCTGGAGCTGCCCTTGGATCATCCCAGCTCTTCGCTCTCTGGTGGCCAGAAGCAACGCCTTGGTCTGGCTGGAATGCTGGCCATGCGCCCGGGCCTGTTGCTGCTGGATGAGCCAACCGCCAACCTTGATCCGGCCGGTGTGGTGGAGGTGCGTGATGCTGTGCGCCGCAGCCTCGATGAATCCGGAGCCACGCTGGTGGTTGTCGAACACAGGGTCTCGGTCTGGCTGGACGTGGTGGATCGGATCGTGGTTCTGGCCCCCGCAGCTCTGGGGCAACCCGGCGGGGTCCTCTTCGACGGCCCGCCCGCAACAGTTCTTGCTCAAAGCCGGGAGCTGCTGGCGGCGGCGGGGATTTGGGTCCCGGGCTACCTCCCGGCGGTGCGGCCGCGGACTGCCTCAAGCCTAGAAACGTTCGACGCCGGGGCGCACCTCCTGCTCGAAGCGGAAGATCTTGCGCTCTCCCGCACCAAGGGACGTAAGCGTCGCCCGGTGGTGCCGGTCGCCGTCGTACCTTCTGTTGAGGTGAGGGCCGGGCAAGCGCTCAGTGTGACCGGGCCCAATGGTGCTGGCAAGTCAACGCTGGCGCTGACCCTGGCCGGATTGTTGGCCCCTGCTGGTGGCCGTTTGGATGCTTTGCCCGAGTTGGCTCGGGGGGCCGGGAGTCGGCCGTTGTCGTGGCGCGGGCGTGAATTGATTAGCAGGATCGGCACGGTTTTTCAGGAACCTGAGCATCAATTCGTTGCTCACACTGTGCGCGAGGAGTTGCTGTTCGCGCCGAGGATACTGGGGCACGGTGGAGAGTTGGTCGAGGAATTACTGGCGCGGTTGCGGCTAGAACATCTAGCGGACGCGAACCCGTTCACCCTTTCCGGCGGGGAAAAACGCCGACTGTCCGTGGCCACCGTGCTGGCGGCCAGCCCGCAGATATTAGTTTTGGATGAGCCAACGTTTGGTCAGGACGCCAACACGTGGGCTGAGCTAGCTTCCATGCTGAGCGAGCTGTTGGACGCGGGAACCGCCGTGGTTTCGGTGACGCACGATGCCGCCTTCACCGCGGTTCTGGGAGGACAGCGGCTGGTCATGGGAGGCCAGGGAAGCCAGGGAGGCCGGGGTGGATTCGCTAATGCGCCAGCTGCATCAACCGCGCCAACTGCGTCAACCGCGCCAGCTGCGCCAACCGCGAGGTTGCAGCCATGAGTGTTGACATCGTTGCTACACCCCGTTCCAACGCATGGCTGGCACGGGCCAACCCGCTCGCCAAGCTGGGCGCTGGCATGGCCTTGACCATTGTGCTGTTGATGAGCGTGGATTGGGTATCAGCCACCTCCGCCCTGATTCTAGAGTGCGCGGTGCTGCCCCTGGCCGGGTTGAGTTTGCGGATGCTGTTGCTACGCGGCTGGCCCATCCTGGTGGCAGCTGTGGTGGGTGGCTACGGAACGGCCCTATTGGCTCCCAAAACGGGCGAATTGCTGTTGGCTCTGGGTCCAGTGACGTTCACTACCGGATCACTGGAAGCGGGGGTGGCCATCGCCTTACGTGGCTTGGCTATTGCCTTGCCCGGAATCATTGTGCTGGCCTCCACCGACCCCACAGATCTGGCGGATGCACTGGCGCAAAAGCTGCGTTTACCGCACCGCTTTGTCCTTGGAGCGCTCGCAGCCATGCGGCTCGTGGGTCTGCTGGTGACCGAGTGGCAAACTCTGGGCATGGCTCGCCGTGCGCGGGGAGTGGGCGGCGGGAAGGGTCTTTTTCGTGGGCTCAAGGCTCAGCTGGGTCAGGCCATGGCGTTGTTGGTGCAGGCGGTGCGGCGTGCCACTCGGCTGGCCGTCGCCATGGAAGCTAAAGGCTTCAGCGCGGGCCCGCGCACCTGGGCCCGAGAATCGAGCTATTCGCAGCGAGACCTCTGGGTGGTCGCCGGCGGTGTGCTGATTGCTAGCGTCTCCGTCGGTGCCGCCGTTCTGTTGGGCACCTGGAATCCAGTGTTTGGCTAGAACCGAAGGTGCGGTTCCCGGCTGCCCTAGACGGTACTTTCCCGGCTTGGGGGGTCGTTATTACCATTTGCTGCTGGCGGGCCGGGAGCGGATGGTAATAACGACCCCCAAGTCACAACATGTCCTCAAACGCAGAGTCACGAAATGTGACGACCCTCATGCTTGACACGCGTTAGGTCGATCTGCCATGCTTCCTAACACGCGTTAGGTAGTTGCGAGGAGGCAACATGAGTGATGTATCAAGACGGGCCATGCTGAGTTTGCTGGGCATCGGTTCCGTGGGTGCCGTCGGGGCAAGCTGGCCCCGGCTGACTGGATCAGACATCCCTGGGCGGGGATCTGATTCGCTCAACGTTGCCATCCTTGGCAATGCCCAAGATGCTGCGAGCCGTGTCAACCTAGTGAAGGCATTCTCCGCAGCCCATCCGAACATCAAGGTACGGATTCAGGCCATTCAGGGTGCGGACTGGGGCGATTTTTTCGCAAAGATCCTCACCATGGTGGCCGCCGGGACATCGCCCGATGTGGTGCTGGTAGCAACAGAAGGCGCACAGCTCTTTGCAGAGCGCCTAGCCGAACCTCTGGATGCGTACGTGAAGCGCGACCAGTCGGACGTGCAGGATTACTTTGACGATGTGCACCCCTCACTGGTTGAGGCGTTCATGTACCAGGGCAGCCTGTTCCAGCTGCCGCTAGATTTCAACAGCGCCAATATGTATATGAATACCGGGGCCTTTGAAAAGGCAGGACTGGCCCGGCCCGGGGACAACTGGACGCACCACGATTTCTACGATTCCCTCACCGCCATGAAGAAATCTGGTGGAAAGCAATTTGTCCCGTACTACTGGACCAACCGACTCTTCGGTGGCGTGGTGCCCTGGCTGTATGCCAATGACACCAGCTTCCTCAAGGAAACTCGGAGCACAGGCGGCAACTGGTTCTGGGACAAGTTCTACGCCAACGATCCCACGCGTGGCATGCGCTCCGGCGGCTACCAATGGCTAGAACCCAACGCCGAAGATCCCCGAGTGGCAGAGAGCTTTGAGTTCCTGCGCACGCTCGTGTCCGAAGGCCTGGGCACCAGCCCGGCACAAGGCGGCGGCAACGAACTCGTAGCCCAATTCGCCTCGGGCCTCATTGGCACCACACCGGCCGGCGGCTACTGGGTGCAGGGACTCCACGAAGCGGGCATGGCTGAAGATGCTTTCGATGTTCAGTTCTTCCCGAAATGGCGGACGCAGCGGCACCAATTTGGTGCCGCAGGCTACGCCATTATGAAAACCTCCACGCGCAAGGATGAGGCGTGGGAATGGATCAAGTTCTGCGCGTCCAAGGAAGCTATGGAGTTGGCCATGCCGAACCCCAACACCACACCTACCCGCCGCTCCATGGTCAATGAGGCGCTGTATTCAGGTAAGGGCCCGGCTCACTGGCAGGTCTTCTACGACACGCTCGATAAGTTCCCCAGCTCCGGACCCATCCCCGCACCGCCCCAGCAAGCGGCCGTGGAAAGTGCCCTGATCAAAAATGTCCTCGGCGCCGTCACAGGCTCCGCAACCAATGTTCGGCCCGCCCTGTCCACGCTGCAGCGTGACCTCGAGCTGGCTCTGAGGAGGGTCTGATGTCCACCACAGTGAAATCGTCTCAGCCAGACGCAGTGCCCGCCAGCCCCCGGGGCGCCGGCCCCCGCGGCCCCGGCCGCCGTACCTCGGCACAGCGTGGCTCTGGCAAGGAAAAAGGTGCCAAAGCCTTGGCCGCACTCTTCCTAGCGCCCACCATCATCGGTATTGCTATCTTCACTTTGGTTCCCATTGTGGCGTCACTGACCCTGGCATTCTTCCGGTGGGACATCATCAGTGCCCCGGAGTTCGTGGGTGTCGACAACTTTGTTGCCATCGGCGCCGATCCCACCGTTAGAACCGCCTTTCTGAACACCATGGGATTTGTGGTGGTGGCCGTCAGCCTCCAGCTGACGGTGTCCATTGGCTTGGCCGTGCTGATCCAGTCAAGGATGCCCAGCTGGTTGCGGACGTTCTTCCGCTCGGCGTTCTTCTTCCCGCTAGTTCTTTCAGCCTCCAGTGTTTCCATCATCATGAGCTACTTGTTCAACCAGAACTTTGGCCTGGTCAATAAGGTCATCGGCATGATTGGTATCCCGGCTGTGCCGTGGCTGACCTCGCAAGCCGGCGCCATGATCGTGATCATTTTGGTGTATGTGTGGCAGAACTTCGGGTTCACGTTCCTGCTCATCATTGGTGGCCTGAGCTCCATCCCCACCGAAATGTATGAGGCATCCTCCATCGACGGAGCTACGGGGTGGAAGCAGTTCAAAAACATCACGCTGCCGCTGCTGAGCCCCACCCTGTTGGTAGCCAGTGTCATGGCGATTATTTCTGCTCTGCAGATCTTTGATCAGCCCTACGTGATCACCCGTGGTGGGCCCGGCGATTCCACCCGCACCGCCGTCATGGTCATCTACGAAACAGCTTTCAAGCAGCTGGACTTTGGCCGCGCTTTTGCCATCGGCATTGTGCTGACGCTGCTGATCATGCTGGTGACGGCCATCCAATTCCGCCTCTCACGTCGCTTCGTGCACTACAACTAGGAGCCGTGCCATGACTACTATTTCCTTGAAAGAAAGCAGTTCCGCACCGGGCCGCACCCCTGCGCCCCGCAAGAAATTCCACGTAACCGGACGCACCGCCGGACGCGCTGCAATCCTCATTGTGGCAACATTTTTGACACTTGGCCCCGTGGTTTGGACCGTGCTAACCTCCATGCGCCCGCCCACCGAATCGCTCGGCGCCGGCGGCTCGATCTTCTCCGGCGGCCTCGATTTCAGCTCCTACACAGATGTGTTCACGCAGGTGAATATGTGGCTGCTGATCTGGAACTCGGCCCTTGTCACCGGCATCATCGCTGTGGGCCAAATGTTCACCGCGGCACTGGCCGGCTACGTGTTTGCCCGCATCGACTTCAAGGGTCGCGGCATACTGTTCAGCGTCGTTCTGGCCACCATGATGGTCCCCATGCAGGTCACCATTGTTCCGGTCTTCATGCTGATCCGCGGCATGGGCCTCTCGGATACCCTGATGGCCTTGATCCTGCCGGCCATTCCGACGGCGTTTGGCACCTTCTTGATGCGCCAATTCTTCATCGGGCTGCCCGGTGAGCTGGCTGAAGCTGCAGCGATCGACGGCGCATCCCCCTTGCGTACCTTCCGCTCCGTTTACCTCCCGCTGGCCTGGCCGGGACTCGCCATTGTGGGCATTCTCGCCTTCAACTTCCACTGGAATGAATTCTTCCGGCCGCTCATCATGACCATTAGCGAGGAAAACTTCACCATGCCACTAGGTCTGGTCTCGCTGCAAGGAAATATGGGCACGGGCTCGGTATCCACCGTGCTCGCAGGAGTAGTGCTCTCCATGATTCCGGCACTGGTGGTCTTCCTCTTTGGCCAGCGCTATTTGCGTGAAGGCCTGACCGCTGGCATCAACAAGTGACCCAGCAACAAAAAACTCAAAAGACTCAAAAGACCCAAAAGCAACTGAAAACCCCGAACCCCCATCAAGGAGCATTAGCTGTGAGTACAACTGACCCCGCCTTCCCGGCACTGCATGGCCGCCCGGATCAGGGCTGGATCAATGACCCCAACGGTTGCATCAAAGTCGACGGCGTCCATCACCTGTTCTTCCAGTTCAACCCGGACTCACCCACGCACGGCAACGTCCACTGGGGGCACGCCACCTCCACCGATTTGGTTCGTTGGACGCAGCAGCCCATCGGCCTGTATCCGCGCAAGGGTGCCGCGGACGCCGTCGGAGCCTGGTCCGGTGTCATTGCTTTGGATGGAGATGTGCCCACCGCGTACTACACCGGTATCGCCGAGACGGAGCATGATTCACAAGTCATGACGGCCACCTCGGACCGGACCCTGATCGAGTGGGAACAGGAGCAACAGGGTATTGAAGGTATGCCGGACGAGCCAGAGATTGGCGATGTCCGCGACCCCTTCCTATTCACGTTCAACGGCACGCAGTACGCCATTCAGGGAGCTGGTTACAAGGATGGTACCCCCGCCATTCTGCTCTACCGCTGCCACACCATGACCCAGTGGGAATACCTAGGCCCGCTCGTGACCGGCGGTTCGGGTGTGGCCCAAGAATGGGCTCCGGCGCAGATCTGGGAATGCCCGCAACTGTTCGAAATCGACGGCCAGTGGGTGCTCATGCTCTCGCTCTGGAACCGCGACGACCACAGCCTTGACCGCGTCACCTACCTGACGGGCGAGCTGAGCGAAGGTGGGGCGGGACTGAAATTCCTGCCCACCGGCGGCGGTTTGATCGATGATGGCCCCGATTTTTACGCACCGCAGGTCGTAGCCGGAACAGCTGAGGAGCCGCGCACGCTCATGTGGGCCTGGAGCTGGGAAAAATCAAGGAACGACGCCGATATCCTCGCCTCAGGCTGGGCCGGCGTACTCACCTATGCACGTGTGCTTTCCTTCCGCGACGGAGCCTTGCGCTCGGAGCCCGTGGCCGAGGTTAACACCCTGCGTAACGGCGTCATTTCAGCCGATACCGATTCATTCACCGTCCCGACGTCCGCCAGAGCCTTTGACGTGACGGCTGACAGTGCCGTGGAACTGGTGCTGGTTGACGGTGGCCAGGAGAGAGTTGTTGCGGCCATCGCGGCCGGACGCATTCTGGTGGACGGCTCGCTCGTGGAAATCTTTGCTGACGGCGGCACCGCCCGTACGGTGCGGGCGTACCCCACGGCGACCTCGCACTTCGAAATCCGGGGTGCAGCTACCGTTCACGGGCTGGCCATTTAGCCGCACGGCACGCCAACGGCACGCCAACTGCAGGGCCGCCCTTTGATGGCCCTGCAGTTGGCGTGCCGTGCAACACGGGAAATAATCCGTGCAGCAACCCGGGCCTAGAGATGGACGGGGATACTGGGAGCATGACAATTGCCCGCAGCACCAAGCTCACCATTGTCGGCGCTGGCAGCGTCGGCACCTCCCTTGCCTACGCAGCCTTGATTCGCGGTTCCGCACGCGAGGTGGTGCTTTATGACATTGCCACGGCCAAGGTGGAGGCGGAGGTCCTCGACCTGGCCCACGGCACACCGTTCGTTGGATCCTCCCGGATCGCAGGAGGCAGCGACATCGAGCTTGTGGCGGGCTCCGACGTCGTCGTCATCACAGCAGGTGCCAAGCAGGAGCCGGGCCAGACCCGGCTTGAATTGGCGGCCGTCAACGTGGGAATCCTGGAGAAATTGCTGCCTCAGCTGGTTGCTCTGGCGCCCAATGCGGTGTTCATCCTCGTGACAAATCCGTGCGACGTCCTCACCGCCGTGGCCGAGCGCATCACGAACCTGCCTCCGGGGCGCATCTTCAGCTCCGGAACAGTCCTGGACTCCTCCCGGCTGCGCTGGCTCGTGGCGGAAGCCGCCGGGGTTGCCCCGCAAAGCGTGCACGCTCTGATTGTTGGCGAGCACGGCGACACGGAGTTCCCGTTGTGGTCCGCGGCGACCATCGGGCAGACCCCGCTCCCTGACTGGACCGACTCCTCGGGGGGCCTGCTGTTTCCGCGGGAACGGCTCGAGACACTCACTCATGACGTGGTCCATGCCGCCTACACGGTCATTGCCGGCAAGGGGGCCACCAACTATGCGATCGGACTCTCGGGTGCACGCATCATTGAGGCGGTGCTGCAGGACGAGCGGAGCATACTGCCCGTTTCTAGCGTGTTGCATGGCTACCGTGGCATTGACGGCGTGGCCCTCAGCGTGCCGTCAATCGTGGGGGCGGGCGGAGTGCAGCGCATCATTGACACACCCATGGACGAGAGTGAAGCCGCTGCATTGCAGCACTCCGCGGAGACCTTGGCTGCGTCCATCGCCAAGTTCAGCTAGTCAACGCTTGCCGGCTCGGGTGTCGTCCCGCAAATCGGTCCGGTTCCGGGTGATGGAAAAGCTCAGCCAACCATTCGCTTCGAGATGGCTGTTGCAGACGAAAGACTGCCGTGATGTGGGGGCATCTAAGAAGTCCTGCGTCGCATGACTCTGCTTGTTCGCCCAGACGACGGATTTTCGCCAAGACAACGCGTTGATCGGATCTCTGTGCGACGAACGCCTATGAGCTGGCAAGCTCTAAGGTACCCTCGGGTTTGGTCGGCGGGTTTCCGTCTGGCCCGACGATGGCAGCGAGTGCCTTCACCAGCTCGCTCGTGCGGTTCCAAGAGTGTCAGGCTAGGAGGCAAAAAATGTGCGTCCACACTCTGATTTCCTCTTTTCATCGACAACGATGCGACTCGTAGGATTGCGACACGAAACTGGGAGTCTACCCACCCATACCTGACCCATCCTCGTTCCTCGGCAGGCCGTGACAGCGGCTACAGCGACGGGGGAGCCACTGAGCCGCGAACCACCAAGGGGCAGGGAATGATGATCGTTTCACCGTGTTGATGTTCTGCTGGAGTACCGACGCCATGACCCAAGTCTGCCAGCAGCAGCTCAACAGCTTTCTCGCCCATTTCGCGGTGAGGAAGTGCCACGGTGGTGAGCCCCGGTTCCGTGGTTCTGGCGAGTGGTTCGTCGTCGTCATAACCGACAATGCTCAGGTCTTGGGGAACTCGTAGCCCCAACTGCCCGCACGCCAACATGACACCTACGGCAACCCTGTCATTGGCGCAGACGATGCCCGTGGGTCGTTCGCGCTTGGGTGAGTGACCGGCGTCGTCTGCCAGTAGAAGCATGGCGGCCGCGAAACCATCATTAATCTCCCAGCCCGTTTCTCGAGCCTTGACGGGTGCCAGTCCAGCTGCGGCAAGAGCTGTGTTGAAGCCTTGAGTTCGACGTTCGGTGGCCACCAGCTCGGCTGTGCCGGACAGATAAGCGATCTTGTGGTGTCCGGCGTCGAGTAGGGCTTGAACCGCGGCGCCGCCTCCGTTGACCTCGTCGGGAATGATGGAGCGCAGAGTGCCGGAGGGGTCAAAGCTGTTGGCCAGCACCGCGGGCACGCCGCTCATGTTTGGGTGGGGGTGGTGTGCGCGAAGGCTCATGGAGGCAAAGACCATGGCATCAACTTGGCGGTTGATGAGAGTGGTGAAGGCACTGTTTTCACGGACTTCTTCACCTTCAGTGTCAATAACAAGAAGTAGATAGCCGGCACTAAACGCTGCATTGCTGGCACCCTGGAGCAGCTTGCCGGCAAACGGCCCGCCTGCAATGGAGTCAGTGACAACGCCAATGGTGTGGGTGCGCTGTGCCTGCAGGGAGCGGGCTACGGCGTTCGGCGTGTAGTTGAGCTCCTTGGCTGCGGCAAGGATGCGCAGCTGCTTGTCCTTGGCAATATTGCCATCGGCGCGTCCATTCAAGACAAAGCTCACGGCGCTGCGTGAAACTCCAGCGTGATTGGCGACGTCCTGTGAGGTTGCCTTACGAGCCATGAGGCCTCCTAAATCGTGTGAGGTCAGCCTATCGCGTGAATGTCCCGGCGCGGTTTAGCTATTGTCGGGTGCTGTAGCGCTCTGCGGGGTACCGTAGAGGTTGGGGCTATACCCTGAGCGGCAGAGATCCTCTGATTTATCGCATGTAACGGTTATTTTCGGTCCAAAAGGATAGTAATTGCCTGATAGCTCACAAAAAACACGCGAAATATGCATCTCGTGATATAAATGGTCTTATGAATCAAATGGCTGCAGAAACTGTTGGCGTACTTGTGCGGGACGCGCGCACTGAAAAGGGCTGGACCCAGGGAGAATTGGCATCCCATTTGGGCACCAGCCAAAGCGCGGTGGCCCGTATGGAACAGGGCAAACAGAATCTGAGCCTGAAAATGATCCAGCGGATGGAAACTCTGCTCGAGGCAAACCTCTTTAACTTTGGGGCTCCCACGAAGAGCGCCGTCATGCATCTGCGCGTCCATGGTGGTCACCAGCTCTCTGGCAGTGTTGAGGTGAACACCAGCAAGAACGCCGGCGTCGCCCTGCTCTGTGCCAGCCTGCTCAACCGCGGCACCACCACCTTGCGACGCCTAGCCCGCATCGAAGAAGTCAACCGCATTGTGGAATTGCTGACATCAATCGGCGTTGAGTGCACTTGGCTTCCGGACAACGATCTGCTGATCCGCCGCCCCGCCGTACTGGATTTGGGTGCCATGGACATTGCCGCAGCCAAGCGCACCCGCAGCGTGATCATGCTGTTGGGCCCGCTGCTGGATGAAGAAGACACTTACCGCATCCCCTACGCAGGTGGCTGCGATCTCGGCACCCGCACCGTGGAGCCGCACATGCAGGCGCTGCGCGAATTCGGGCTAAACGTCAACGCGCACGACGGTTTCTACCAAGTGCAGGCGCCGCTCTCGGACACAGAAGACCGCACCTTTGTACTGACCGAACGTGGCGATACCGTCACCGAAAACGCCATCATGGCCGCCGCGCACCGCGAGGGCACCACCGTGATCCGCAACGCCAGCCCCAACTACATGGTCCAGGACCTCTGCTTCTATTTGCAGGGTTTGGGCGTCAGCGTTGACGGCGTCGGTTCCACCACACTGACCATCAAGGGCAAGTCCCGCATAGACGTCGATATTGAGTACGCGCCCTCCGAGGATCCCATCGAGGCCATGAGCCTGATCACCGCCGGGATCGTGACGAAGTCCGAGGTCACCGTGACGCGCGTGCCCATCGAGTTCATGGAAATTGAACTCAAGGTGCTCGAACAGATGGGCTTCCGCTACCTGAAGTCTCCCGAGTACATGGCCCGCAACGGCAAGACCCGGCTCGTGGACATCACCACCTTGCCGTCTGAGCTTAAAGCCCCGCAGGACAAGATCCATGCCATGCCGTTTCCCGGCCTGAACATTGACAACCTGCCGTTTTTCGCCGTGATCGCCTCCTGCGCGGACGGCACCACCATGATCCATGACTGGGTCTACGAAGGCCGCGCTATCTACTTGACGGAGCTAAACCGCCTCGGCGCCGGCGTCCGCTTGTTGGATCCGCACCGCATCGACATCAAGGGTCCGGTTGCCTGGCGCGCCGCAGAAATTGGCTGCCCGCCCGCACTGCGCCCGGCCGCCTGCATCCTGCTGGCCATGCTCGCTGCCAGGGGAACTTCGGAGCTACGCAACATTTACGTGATCGAGCGCGGCTACGAGGATCTGGCCGAGCGTCTGAACACCATCGGTGCCGAGATCGAATACTTCCAGGACTAAAATCTTTCCAAAGTACGACGGCGGGGAGGGGGGGGTTTTCCCCAAAAAGCACAGAGAGCTGGGGGCCTCTCGAAAAGGAAAAGCACTCCG
>NZ_JBTNDB010000009.1:0-140217 GCF_054511175.1 Arthrobacter sp. Sr24
CCTCCTTTTCCGTTTCCTTCCTCCCCTCCGAAAAAGCGGCGGTGTGCCCCAGGAACCGGGCACCATCCATGCCAGTTCAACGGAGCCAGCAATGATCCCATTCATCTTAAAACGCCTCGGCAGCGGACTCGTGGTCCTCTTCGCCGTCTCGATCCTGACGTTCACCTTGCTTTACACCTCTAGCGGCAGTATTGCCCGCAATATCCTGGGTGACCAGGCCAGCCCAGAGCAGGTAGTGCTCAAGGAAGCCGAGCTCGGTCTGGACCAACCACTTTATCTGCGCTACTTCAGTTGGCTGGCAAACGCCTTGCAGGGCGATTTGGGTGCCTCGTGGTTCTCCTCGGAACCGGTGACCACCTCGCTTGCCACCCGTGTTCCGGTCACCATGACCATGGTGTTGGTTGCCATGATCCTGATCGCCATCATTGCCACTCTCATTGGTGTGGCAGCCGCTGTCAAACGCGGTTGGGTTGACCGGCTCGTCCAGATTGGGGCGGTCATTGGCGACTCCGTCCCAGGATTCGTTATCGGTGTCTTCCTCGTGACGGTATTGGCCATTCAGGCCGGTTTGTTCCCGGCGACGAGCACTATCGCGCCGGGTGCCCCCCTCAACGCGTGGGTATTGTCCATGACACTTCCGATCATCGCATTGTTGATCAACGGTGTTACCGGTGGTGCTCAGCAGATTCGCAGCGCAGTGATCAAGCAGCTCGAACGTGATTATGTCCGCACCTTGCGCAGCCGCGGGATCGGCGAGAAGGAGATCCTCTTCAAGCATGTGCTGCGCAGTGCCGCACCGGCGGGGCTGACAGTGCTCAGTCTCCAGCTGATTGGCATGCTCGGCGGCGTGGTCATCATCGAGCAGATCTTTGCTTTGCCCGGTATCGGTCCGCTCGCCGTCACTGCTACCGGCCAGAGCGACTTGCCCGTCGTCATGGGCGTCGTAATGTACACCGTCGTCGTGGTGATCGTGGTCAACCTACTGGTTGACCTGCTCAACGGATGGCTCAACCCGAAGGTGCGTGTCTCGTGACAGAGTCCGTTGAAACCTCAACTTTGTCCCCCACCCCTGGACCAATAGGGCAAACCGGGACAGTAGTCCGTTCAACCGTGCTCCGGCGCCTGTTGAAGAATCCCCTCGGCATCATTGCTCTCGTCATTCTCTTGGGGATTGCTTTGCTGGCCACGTTCGCAGACGTTCTGGCCCCTTTTGAGGAGAATTTCGCCAACATCTCCAAGACTCTGGCGGACCCGGATAGTGTCAATATCCTGGGTACTGACAGTGCCGGACGAGATGTCTGGTCCCGGTTGCTCTTCGGAGCGCGGTTGACCCTGCTCTCGGCCCTGCTGTGCGCCGGTGTGGCGGTGGCAATCGGGCTGCCAGCCGGTCTCATTGCCGGATACTACTCCGGAAAGTTTGAAGCAGTCTCCAACTGGGTGGTCAGCATCCTGATGAGCCTGCCCGGTTTGATCGTGCTGCTCACCATCCGGGCTGCCTTCGGACCGTCGGTGTGGCTATCCATGATCGCCTTCGGCATTCTGATCAGTCCTTCATATTTCCGCCTCACCAGAACGGCCGTTCAGGCGGTTCGCAACGAACTCTATGTGGATGCAGCCCGAGTCTCGGGTCTGTCCGATATCAGCATCATTGCCCGCCACATCTTCTCGGTGGTTCGCGCCCCCGTCATCATTCAGACGGCCGCGATCGCCGGTGTGGCCATTGCCATTCAGTCCGGGCTCGAGTTCCTTGGACTGGGAGACCCCAGCAAGGCCACCTGGGGCGTCATGTTGAGCGAAGGCTTCAAGAACGTTTATCTGAAGCCGGAGTTGCTGCTCTGGCCAGCCCTGGCCATGGCGCTGACCATTGGCGGACTGGTCCTGTTGGGCAATGCCATCCGCGACGCACTGGAGGACGGCGAGACTATTAAGCACCGCAAGAAGCGTGCGGTCACAGCTTCCGTAGCGGGAGCAGTCCCCGGCCCGGCCACCAAGCGGGAAACACGCAAGAACATTGCCGCCGTCGAATCCGGAACTGAGCACCATCTGCTCAAGGTAACTAATCTCGGTATCGGCTACCCACAGGCAGACGGGTCCGTCAAGAAAGTGGTGGACGACGTTTCCTTCCATGTTGATCGCGGCGAAATCCTCGGCATCGTGGGTGAATCAGGCTCAGGCAAGTCCCAGACAGCCTTCTCGATCCTTGGACTGTTGCCGAGTAACGCGCGTGTTGTAGGTGGATCCGTGCAATTTGATGGCAACTACACCGTGGCCCCTGGTGACGAAAAAGTCAGCCAAGATCGACTGACCCAGCTGCGCGGGAAAAGGATCTCCTACATCCCCCAGGAACCTATGAGCAACCTGGATCCGGCCTTCAAGATCGGCTACCAGCTGGTGACGCCCATGGTGCGTATTTTGGGGATTTCAAAGGCCGAAGCCACCAAGCGGGCGATGAAGCTGCTCTCCGACGTGGGTATCACCTACCCGGACCGTACCTTTAATGCCTACCCCCACGAAGTATCTGGTGGCATGGCGCAGCGAGTTCTCATTGCCGGTGCCATTAGTTGCGAGCCGGACCTCATCATCGCTGACGAACCGACCACGGCGCTTGACGTCACGGTCCAGGCCGATGTGCTGGACCTGATCCGAGACCTGCAAAAGCGGCTCGGAGTGGGAGTCATTTTGGTGACTCACAACTTTGGTGTGGTTGCGGATCTCTGCGACCGAGTGGTGGTTATGCAGAACGGCCGCTTGATTGAGGAAGGACCGGTACGTGAGATCCTGCGTCACCCGTCCGATCCGTACACTCAGAAACTCCTAGGGTCCATGCTCGAAGGCAAGGAGCCCATGACTATGCTCGTCGCGACGGGTTCGGAGGAAGCAAAGTGAGCACGCAAAATACCGAGGGCAACCTCTTGACAGTGGATTCACTCGTCGTCGAGTACCCCACGAAGCGCTTCCGGGCCAAGCCCTTCCGAGCCTTGACGGATATCAATATTTCCATCAAGCCGGGGGAGACCCTTGGACTGGTGGGGGAATCCGGTTCCGGAAAGACCACCTTGGGCCGAGCAGTGCTGGGGTTGGCGCCTGTTACCCAGGGAACCATCACGTTCGAGGGCAATGACATCAGCCATGCCAGCCGGAAGGACCGACGCGCCCTCAGCCGGGACCTTCAGGTAGTGTTCCAAGACCCTTACACGTCCCTGAACCCGGCTCTGGAAATTGGTGACATTCTCGCAGAGCCACTCGGCGTGCAGGGCCAATCACCAACCGAGGCCAAGCGTCGAGTGCGTGAACTACTGGATCAGGTAGGCCTGCCAGCAGACGCTATCCACCGGCTTCCTAGGGAGTTCAGCGGTGGCCAGCGCCAACGTGTCGCCATTGCCCGGGCACTGGCGTTGTCGCCGAAACTCATTGTCTGCGATGAGCCGGTCAGTGCCTTGGACCTCTCCACACAAGCTGTGGTCTTGGATCTGTTTCTGCAGATCCAGCGCGATACTGGTGTTTCCTACTTGTTCGTCTCCCATGACCTGGACGTTGTCCGGCACATTAGCCACCGTGTCGCAGTGATGTACCGCGGTGAGATCGTCGAACAGGGGCCTGCAGAGGTGGTCACCCGCGCTCCGGAACACCCCTATACGCAACGGCTCCTCTTGGCCTCACCGGTACCAGACCCTGACCGTCAGGAAAAGCGCCGCACCGACAGGCATGCACTACTCGCGTCGCAACGGCTCGAAGCGCCAACCGGGGTCGTCATCTAGGCGGCTGGACGCAAGTTCACAAAATTTTTCCGGACCCTGGCGGGAACGGCCAACGAAAGGAATAGCATGTCAAAAATTGGTGTACAGGCAATGATGCTCAAAGACAGCGTTGCGGAAGTGGGCGCCTTTGAGACGCTCCGCAAGGTGAGTGAAATTGGGTACAACGCTGTTGAGATATCCCAGATCCCCATGACGGGCGAGAACGTCAAGGAATTGCAGCGAGCACAGGACGAGTTGGGTATGGATGTCGCCTCGCTCTCGGTATCAGTTGAACTGCCGGGGGGAATGCCGGGCGAGACGTTGGGCGCTGACTTCGAGAAAATCGTGGACGACGCGAAACGGCTTGATACAAAGTTGATGCGTATTGGCATGTTGCCCTTCTCCGCGATGGGCAGCATCGAGTCAGTAATTTCCTTCGCGAAGCAGGCCAACGAGTATGCGCTGCGCCTCCAAGAGGAAGGCATCGGCCTTTATTACCACAATCACCACATCGAATTTGCAAAGTTTGATGGCAAGTTCATGCTGGACATTATCGCGGAAAATTCACCAGCCATGGGCATGGAGCTCGACGTTCACTGGGTGGCCCGTGGCGGCCTTGATCCTGTCCGCACCATTGAAAAGTATGCAGGTCGTACCTCGATGATTCACCTCAAGGACTACCGGATCGGGAGGCTGCCGGAGGCGGCCTTCGGGATGCTGGAATCAGGCGACTTCCCAGGATTTATGGGCGAGTTCAAGAATGTGGTGCAGTTCGGAGAGGTGGGTGAGGGCAACTTGGATTTCGCCTCGATCATCCCCGCTGCGGAAGCTGCCGGGGCACAGTACATGCTGGTGGAACAGGACGAATTGTATGGGCGCACCGTCTGGGAAGCGCTGCAGACCTCCTATGACAACCTCAACAGCATGGGCTTCGGCGACCGCTTCTGACGCTTGAAATACCCAGAATCAACCACGAATTATGCAACGAAACGGAGCAACACCAGTGAGTAACAAAGTACGTCTCGGAATCATCGGCTTGGGCCAGCAAGGCGGCGCCTACGCCAAATTCATCGCCGACGGGCTGGTGCCAAATATGGTCATCGGCGCCATCGCTGACACTGACCCGGCCAAGCGCGAGCTGGCCACTGCGACTTACCCGGACGTCAAAGTCTATGACGACTACGTAGCCATGATGGAAAGCGGTGACGTGGACGCCGTCGTGACGTGCGTTCCGCACTTCCTGCACCCGGAAATGGGCATTGCCATACTCAAACAGGGTCTTCACGCCCTGGTGGAAAAGCCGGCCGGTGTTTACACCAAGCAGGTGGCCGAGCTCAATGCATACGCCGCGAGCAAGCCGGAACTCTCCTTTGCCATCATGTTCAACCAACGCAACAACCCGCTGTACCAGCGCCTGAAGGAAATTGTCGACAACGGCGAAATCGGCAATATCCTGCGCACCAACTGGATCATCACCAACTGGTGGCGTCCCCAGGGTTACTACAACTCCAGCGAATGGCGCGCAACCTGGGGTGGCGAGGGCGGCGGCGTCCTAGTCAACCAGGCACCACACCAGCTGGACCTCTGGCAGTGGATTTGTGGCGTGCCCAAGTCTGTCTTCGCCAAGGTTTCCTACGGTTTCCGCCGCGACATTGCCGTAGAAGATGAAGTCACCGCACTGGTGGATTACGGCAACGGGGCCACCGGCACTTTTGTGACCGCTACGCACGACATGATCGGCACCGACCGTTTCGAGATCCTGGGTGACCAGGGCAAGATCGTCGTCGAAGGTTCCAAGACCGCCACGGTCACGCGCTTGAAGAAGCCTGAGCGCGAGATCAGCAACAGCATGGACCTAAACGATGTGATGCGTCTGTTTACCGGCCAGCTGGACATGGACGAATTCCGCACCACCGAGATTGTGGAGTTCGACTCCGTTTGGGGTGCCCAGCACGCAGGTGTTCTGGAAAACTTTGCCGCCAACATCCTCGACGGTACCCCGCTGCTGGCGCCGGGTTCCGACGGTATCAAGGGTGTACGCTTGGCCAACGCCATCCACCTCTCCAGCTGGAAGGGTGAGGAAGTGAGCTTGGACTTCGACGAGAACGAGTACTTGAGCATGCTCAACGACCGCATCCGCGAAGAAGGCAAGTACGCCGAACGCGCGTAGTCCTCTTTAGCCTGTGATGAGAGGCCGGTCCTGCCATTATGGTGGGGCCGGCCTCTGCACATCTGCCACTCTTTGAAATGGGAAGCCACCTCATGACCATCCAGCCCCCGCCCACTCGGCCCCAAGTAGCCTTTGCGATGACGAACAATGAGCTCCGGGACAGGCTTTTCGGGCCTGCAGCACTCCAGCGATTGCGAGCTGTGGCCGACGTGGTTCATGAGGATGTCCTGACCGAGTTTGATTCCCCACAGTCCAAGGCGGTCCTTGCACGGACGACGGCGTTGCTCACCGGATGGGGGTCACCTCAGATTGATTCCGAGGTACTTCAAGCGAGCCCGTCCCTGGCTCTCATTGCCCATGCCGCCGGAACCGTAAAAGCACACGTCCGCGAAGAATGCTGGGATCGCGGCATCACAGTAACCACGGCCGCTCAGGCCAATGGTGTTCCGGTGGCCGAATACACCCTCGCCTACATTTTGCTAGCGGGCAAGAACGCTGCCAGAGCGCAGCACCAGCTACGTGAACAACGCTCTCGCTACGTGCCGGACATGATCGCCCCGGGGGTAGGAAATGCTGGCAGCACTGTTGGCATTATCGGTGCCTCACGTATTGGCCGGCTGGTCCTGGACCTGTTGAAACCGTTCGCATTCGAGATCCTGCTCAGTGATCCCACCATCTCCGCCGCCGAAGCTGCAGCGATGGGCGTGCAGCTTGTGCCCTTGGAAGAGCTCATGGCCCGCAGCAAGGTGGTCTCCCTCCACGCCCCAGTGCTGCCAGCCACGGTGGGCATGATCGGCGCCCGCGAACTTGCGCTCATGCCAGCAGGAGCAACATTCATCAACACTGCCCGTGGAGTTTTGGTTGACCACCATGCGCTGCGCTCGGAACTATTGACCGGACGAATCAACGCAGTCTTAGACGTCACAACCCCGGAGCCGTTGCCCGACAATGATCCACTCTACGAGTTGGCCAACGTGACCCTCACCCCGCATATTGCAGGGTCCTTGGGCAATGAACTGGTCCGAATGGGAGATCTGGCAGTGGAGGAAGTGGTCCGTTTGGCCAATGGGGGAGCGCCAGTGTTCCCCGTTTCCAAAGAAGCTCTGCACGAAATGGCCTGAGCTGGCTTGAGTAGTTCCGGGGCATTGCTGGGTTAAGATGGCTTTGGCAACCTATTGCGAAGGATTTCCTTGACTGACACGAAACCACCCAGCGCCACGCCCGGCAGCACCGCGCCGTCCGGTAGCTCCACGCCCAAAATCAGGCCCGGTAAGTCTTCGGCCACCATTTATGACATCGCCGAACTCGCTGGAGTTAACCCTTCAACGGTTTCGCGGGCACTCAGCAAGCCTGGACGTGTCAGCGCCAAGACCCAGCAAAAGATCATGGATGCCGCGGCGGAACTGAATTATCAGGTCAATGTCTTTGCCCGCGCGCTGCCTACAGGCCGGACCCAAACGGTGGGCTTGATCGTCTCTGACATCACCAACCCGGCGTTCTTCGACGTCATCCGCGGAGCAGAAACAACTGCCGCAGCCCGCGATTACACGTTGATGCTGGCTGAATCCACCGAATCTGCCGATCATGAACTCACGGCTGCACGGCGCATGCTCGCCACCGTGGACGGACTAATTCTGGCCAGTCCCCGCCTATCCGATGAAGAAATCAAGGACCTTGCGGCTAAGAAACCGGTGGTTTTGGTCAATCGTCGGGTGGACGGGATTGCCTCAGTGGTTGCCGATACGGAGACCGGGGTGGCTGAAGCCGTCCGTCACTTGGCTGCCATGGGCCACAGCTCAATTTCTTATGTAGCTGGCCCCGAACGGTCTTGGATGTCGCAACGGCGCTGGGAATCCATCAAGGCCCGCTGTGACTGGCACGGTATGAAACTGTCGCAGGTAGCATCCGGGATGCCAACAGTAGAAGGCGGCCGCCGTGCCGCAGCCGTGGTCAAAGATGGTGAGGCCACAGCGGTTTTTTGCTACAACGATCTCATGGCCATTGGCCTGATGCGTGAGCTGCAAGGCGCCGGCGTCTGCGTTCCGGAACAGCTGAGCATTCTCGGTTTTGACAATATTTTCGGATCAGACTTCACCACACCTCCGCTGTCCACCATTAAATCGCCCTTGCATGAACTTGGCGTTGCCGCCTTGACCAGTTTGTTGGAGTTCGTAGTGCCAGGAGATTCAATGAGCCAGGGGACTAGCGACAGCTCGGCTGTGCTCCATACGGAGCTGGTGCTGCGCGGTTCCACCGGAGTGGCGCACGCCTCCTAGGTATTCACTCAGACAGTTGTTGGCAAGATTTGGCAACCGGTTGACAAAAGCGATTGATACGTAGACGATTGATCTATGTCACACTCCTCTTCGAACTCCGCAGCCAAGCCGTCCGCAGCGCAGACATCGCCGTCTCTCGCCGCCAACCCAGACCGATTGTTGCCCGCTGACCCGGGAACCCGCGCTATTGCCCGTGATCTTTTGGCGCAGGTGGAAGACCTGCCCATCATTTCCCCGCATGGTCACGTTGAAGCATCCATGCTGGAGCTGGACACCCCGTTTCCGGACCCGGCAACGTTGCTCGTCACCCCGGATCACTACGTCACCCGTCTGATGCACGCCAATGGTGTCACCTTGGACAAGCTCCGTATGGGGGGCACCACTGAGGTGGAGCCGCGCGAAACGTGGCGCGAGTTCGCCAAGGCCTGGCCGCTCTATGACGGTACGGCTTCCGGATACTGGATGCGCGATTCCTTTGAGCACGTCTTTGGGCTGCGCCAGGAGATCAACGAAGGCACTGCAGATGCCATCTTCGATGAACTTGATGCCAAGCTCAAGAGCCCGGAATTCCTGCCCCGCCAGCTCTTCAAGGATTTCAAGATCGATGTTCTGGCCACTACAGATGATCCCCTTGATGACTTGGCCTCCCACGCTGCCATCGCCAAGGACCCCACCTTCGCAGGCCGAGTTCTTCCCACTTTCCGCCCCGATGCGTACATCAAGTTCGCCGCGGCTGGCTGGGCTGAAAAGGTGGAGCAGCTCATCAGCGTTGCCGGCGACGGCCTCGCTGGCTATGCCGGGTACATCCGGGCGATGGAAAACCGGCGCCAATACTTTGTGGACCACGGCGCCGTCTCCAGCGACCACGGTTCCCGCACCGCCATGACGCTGCGGCTGGACGAATCAACGGCCAAGGCCCTGTTTGAAAAGGCGCTCCGCGGTGAGGCCACAGCCCAGGATGCCGACGTCTTCGAAGCTCACATGATGTACCAGATGGCGCGTATGGCCGTAAATGACGGTCTGGTTATGACCCTTCACCCCGGCGTGTTCCGTAACCACAGCACCGAAACGTTTAAGAAGTTCGGCGCCGACACCGGCCACGATATCCCCTTCGCGGTCAGCTACACCGAGGCCCTGCGCCCCATGCTCGAGGATTTCGGGACGGCACCTGGTTTCCAGTTCATTCCGTTCACCATTGACGAGACCGCCTTCTCACGTGAAATCGCACCGCTGGCGGGCTTCTACCCTTCCGTGTTCATTGGCGCCCCATGGTGGTTCTTGGACGCACCCGACGCCATGCTGCGTTTCCGCTCCGCCGTCACCGAGACCGCCGGATTCTCGCGCTCATCAGGCTTCATTGATGACACCAGGGCCTTCTGCTCCATCCCGGCCCGCCACAACACTTCCCGCCGCATCGAGGCCAGCTTCTTGGCCCGCCTCGTCGCCGAGCACCGCGTCAGCGAAGAGCGTGCTCATGAAATCATCGTCGACATCGTCGACGCCGCACCCCGAAGGGCCTTCAAACTATGAGCACCGCATCGGCAACCGAGGCAACACCCACAGCACTGCCTGCCCTCAGCCGCACCACCGCCAACACCGGCCCTACCGCACCCGTGCGCATTGTTCACCTTGGCTTGGGTGCCTTCCACCGCGCCCACCAGGCCTGGTACACGCAGCACGCCACTGATGCCAGCGAGTGGGGGATCGCCTCCTTCACAGGCCGGCGTCCCGACGCCGCTGTCGCTCTGTCCGCCCAGGACGGGCTATACACCCAGATTGAGCGTGGCGCTGAGGGTGACTCCTTCGAGCTGATGACGAGCATCGTTGAGGCTCACGACGGTGCCGACCTCGCCGCACTGACCCGCTTGGTTGCGGCTCCCACCACGGCGATCGTAACCCTCACCATCACCGAGGCTGCTTACAATTTGGCCGCCGACGGGAGGATTGACGTCTCCAATCCCACCGTTCAAAGTGACATAGACGCATTGCGGATCATTACCTCAACTGATGCGGACGACGCCGGTCACTCACCTGACGCTGTCAGCGCTGCGGGGCGCTTGGTCCAGGCTTTGGTGGCTCGGCGAGCTGCCGGAACCGGCCCCATTGCCGTGGTCTCGTGCGATAACTTGGCGGACAATGGCACAGCAGCCCAGGCAGCCATTGGTGGGCTCGCCGACGTCGTCGATCCGAGCCTTGGTGCGTGGATTGCCCAGAACGTGAGCTTCGTGGGTACCTCCATTGACCGGATTACCCCTGCCACCACCGAAGCGGAAATCGCACTTGTGGCCGCGGAATGTGGGTACCAGGATTCCTCGCCCGTGGTCACTGAGCCTTTCAGGGACTGGGTACTCAGTGGTGAATTCCCTGCCGGGCGCCCGAACTGGGAGAGTGCAGGCGCTGTCTTCGTCGATGAAATCGAGCACTTTGAGAATCGCAAACTGTGGCTGCTTAACGGCTCCCACTCGCTGATGGCCTACTCGGGCCAGCTGCGCGGACACGCGACCGTAGCGCAGGCGCTGGCGGATCCCGTGTGTGCCGCTTGGGTGGAATCGTTCTGGGATGAAGCCGAACGGAATCTGCCATCCGTTGGGCTGGGAATCCCTGCCTACCGGGCAGCATTGTTGGCGCGCTTCGGCAACGCCCGTATTGCACACCAGTTGGCACAGATCGCTATGGACGGTTCCAACAAGCTGCGCATGCGCGCCGTTCCGGTATTCAAGGCTGAAAAGGCGGCGGGTCGGGACGGGTCCGGAGCTCTGCGCATGATTGCCGCGTGGGTGGCACAGTTGCGTAAACAGTGTGCAGCAGGTACCCCGATTGGTGATGCCGCCGCGGCGCAGCTTGATGCTGCCCTTGCTCTGCGCAGTGTTGGCGGGGCCGAAGACGTGAAGGCGCTTGTCGCCATTTTGGACGCCGAGCTGGGACGCAACGAAGAGGTGCTCGCCGAAGTGGCGGCCATGGCAGACGTTGACTGGTCTGCTCTGGAGCTTGCTCCCGACGCCTTGTAGAGTTCTGCATTCTTTGAAGCCCCCGCCGGCCACCGCCGTCGGGGGCTTCAGTTTTGGTACGGCAAAGGCAACTTGGAAGAAACTTAAGGCAAGCGGTTGCCAAATGTTGTCAGAGCTGATTTACTAGAGGTAATACAGCTCACTTAGTAGTACTGCTTACAGGGGTTTTACTAACCCCCCAAGGGCCAGCCCTGAACGGACCTCATAGCGGAGGTCAAGACTGGTCCGGTGAGTAGCTTGACGCTCAGTATTAGCGCCAAGGATGGGTAAAGGAGCCCCGCGATAACCATGACTGTTACGGAACCAAGCAACGGCACGAGTACAGCAACAGCTGGACGGCTGCCAAAAATCAGCATTCTGGGCTACGGTGCTGGCGATGCCGCCAACAATCTAGCCTTCACTACCGCCACTATGTTCTTGTTAATTTATTACACAGACGTAGTGGGCATTAGCGCAGCTGCAGCCGGCACCCTGCTCTTGGCCGTTCGCATCTTTGATGCCTTCGCTGATGTGCTTGCAGGGCGCATGGTGGATAAGACCTACCATAAGAAGCTCGGCAAGTTCCGTCCCTACATTATGTTTGGTTCCATCCCGCTGCTGCTGCTGAGCGTGGCCACCTTCTCGATCCCTGCAATCGGGGAAACTGGGGTGCTGCTGTGGGCCTACATCAGCTACGCACTGCTGGGTCTCGCCTACAGCTTCGTGAATATCCCCTACGGCTCCCTTGCCGGGGCCATGACCCAGAACTCCGGAGAACGGGCCAAGTTGGCCAGTGCCCGCACCATCGGCGCTGTCGCCGTGGGGTCATTCCTTGGTATCTTCATCGCTCCGCTGATGACCGGCGACAGGGATCTCCAGACCCTGTTCACTACCTTGACCATCATCTTTGCTGTTGTAGGAACCGGGCTCTACATGTTCACGGTCTTCACCACCAAGGAACGCGTCGTTCGCGAAGTAGCCAAGGTGTCAATGAAGCAGAGCGTCGAGACTTTGAAGGGCAATAAACCCCTGATGCTGCTGTGCATCAGTTCCTTCTTATTCCTGACCGGCCAGCTGGCCGTCAGTACCGTGCAGATCTACTACTTCCGTGATGTGCTGAATTCCCTGCCGTTGTACGCGGTCATGTCCATCATCAACATTCTCCTCACCTTCGGCATGGCCTCGATTCTGCCGCGTTTCGTTCGGGCCTTGGGTAAGAAGAACATCTATATGGGTGGCGCAGCGCTCATGGGCTTGGGTGGCCTGGTGATCTTCTTCGCACCGTCATCGATGGTTTGGCTCGCTTTCACCGGTGTGATTATCTCCCAAGTGGGTACTTTGCTGGTCAGCATGCTGGTGTGGGCTTTGGAGGCCGACACCGTGGAGTACGGCGAATGGAAGACAGGCATCCGTACCGAAGGCATCACCTACGCCTTGTTCTCCTTCACTCGTAAGACCGGCCAGGCCGTGGGCGGTGCCCTCGCGGCGTTCGCTCTGGCCTGGGGCGGCTACACCGCTGGCGTTGACCAGCAAACCGAGCAAGCACTGCTGGGTATCCGCGCCGGTGCCGGATTGCTTCCCTTCGTCTTCGCTGTATTGGCCATGCTCATCATGATTGCCTACCCCTTGACGGATGCCAAGCATAAGGAAATAGTGAGCGAGATTACTGCACGCCGTGAAGCGCGGCTTGATGCGGCCATGGAAAACCGAAAGAACGAAGACAGCTAGAGGCAGCACAAGCAACGTCTAAGGCCCACATCTTCTCCTTGTATCTCTGAACTTCACACTTATCAACGTAAAACCCGGCCTCTCACCAGGCACATCTGGAAGGAAATCCCAAGTGAAAATTGTTTCCGCGGAAGTATTTGTCACCAGCCCCAGCCGTAACTTTGTCACGCTGAAAGTCACCACTGACGAAGGTGTTGTCGGCATTGGTGATGCCACGCTCAATGGCCGCGAGCTCGCGGTGGCCGCGTACTTGAAGGAGCACGTGGCGCAGCTGCTCATTGGCAAGGATCCGCACCGGATCGAGGACACCTGGCAGTTCCTGTACCGCAGCTCGTACTGGCGCCGCGGCCCGGTCACCATGGCCGCCATCGCTGCCGTGGACATGGCTCTGTGGGACATCAAGGGCAAGATTGCCGGAATGCCCGTATACCAGCTCCTCGGAGGTGCCGCACGCAACGGCTTGCGTGCCTATGGCCACGCCTCCGGTGCTGACATTCCCCAGCTCTTCGATTCCGTCCGCGAACACTTGGAGCTGGGTTACAAGTCAGTCCGTATCCAGACCGCTGTCCCCGGTATCAAGGCCGTATACGGTGTTGCCGCGCAGGCGCAGGCCTCGGGCGAGCGTTACGACTATGAGCCGGCTGGCCGTGGCACGTTCCCGCAGGAGGAAGACTGGGACACCCGCGCGTACCTGCGTCACCTGCCCACCGTCTTCGAAGCTGTCCGCAATGAGTTTGGTCCGGAAATTCCGCTGCTGCACGACGGACACCACCGCATGACCCCCATCCAGGCAGCCAAATTGGGTAAGTCGCTGGAACCGTATGACTTGTTCTGGCTGGAAGACTGCACCCCGGCCGAAAACCAGGAAGCACTGCGTTGGGTTCGCCACCACACCACCACGCCGCTGGCCATTGGTGAAATCTTCAATACGGTCTATGACTACCAGACCATCATCAAGGAACAGCTGATCGACTACGTGCGGGCCGCTTCGACCCACTTCGGCGGTATCTCACCGTTGAAGAAGGTCATGGACTTCGCCGCCCAGTACCAGATCAAATCCGGTTTCCACGGACCCACCGATATTTCCCCGATCGGTTTCGCAGCCCAGCTGCACGTTGGCCTGGCCATCCACAACTACGGTATCCAGGAGTACATGCAGCACTCGGACGCCACCAATGAGGTCTTCCAGCAGTCCATGACGTTCAAGGACGGCTACCTGCACCCCGGCGATGCTCCCGGCATCGGTGTCGAGTTCAATGAGGAAGCCGCTGCGGCGTTCCCGTACCAGCAGGCTTACCTGCCCTACAACCGCCTGGTTGACGGAACGGTTCACGACTGGTGATCGACCCTAGAACAGGTAAAAAAGTTGCACGGCACATCGTGGTGATGGGAGTCTCCGGCAGCGGAAAGACGACAATCGGTGCCCTCGTGGCACACGAACTCGGCTTGCCCTTCGTGGACGGAGACTCCCTTCACCCGGTGGCTAACATCGCCAAGATGGCAGCCGGCACGCCCTTGAACGACGACGACCGGGCACCTTGGCTGGAGATCGTCGGCAAGGAACTGGCCAGCTCAGCAAACGGCCTGGTGGTGGCGTGTTCAGCTCTGAAACGAAGCTACCGCGACGCCATCCGGCTCCAAGCCCCCGGTGCAGTGTTCCTGCATTTGGACGGCACCCGCGAAGTACTCGGGGCCCGTCTGGAAGGACGGTCTGGACACTTCATGCCAACCACCTTGCTGGATTCGCAGCTCGCTACGCTGGAACCGCTCGCCGAGGATGAGTCGGCTGTGGTGATGGATATTTCGGCGCCGGTTCCCGAATTGGTTAGTGACGCCGTCGTACGTCTGAAATAGACACCCTGAAGTGCAGCACAAAAGAGGAGAAGCAATGACGTACGCAGTGGATTTGCGCAGCGCCCCGTTCAATCTGGACGACGGCGCCGTGGAGTGGGTGGAGTCAACCATTGGGTCGATGACGCTGGAAGAGAAGATCGGCCAGCTGTTCATCAACCACAACAACAGCTACGCCCCGGAGTACCTCGACGAGGTGCTGGAATCCTTCCACGTGGGCGGAATGCGCTACCGGCCGGGGCCCTCGGGCGCGGTGCAGGAGCATATTCGTCACGCACAGTCGAAGAGCAAAATTCCGCTGCTGATTGCTTCCAATCCGGAAATGGGCGGTGCGGGCAGCTGTGATGACGGCACGTTCGTCTCCACGCACCTGCAGGCCGGCTCGCATCCGGATAAGTCCATCGCCCGCCAGATGGGTCAGATTGCCGGTGTTGAGACCGCGGCACTGGGCTGTAACTGGGCGTTCGCACCCATTGTGGACATCCACTACAACTGGCGCAACACCGTCATCTCCACCCGCTCCTTCGGCAACACGCCGGAGGTTGTGGTGGAGCGGGCCAAGGAGTACTTCGACGGCATCAGTGAATCTCCCACTGCGTGCGCCATGAAGCACTTCCCGGGCGACGGTATTGATGAGCGCGATCAACACGTGGTCACCTCTTACAACACGCTCGATTATGAGAAGTGGAATCAGACGTACGGTCACGTGTACCGGGAAATGATCGGCCATGGCGTGCAGTCGATCATGGCTGGCCATATCGGCGCCCCGGCGCTGTCCCGCCGTTTCCGCCCCGAGCTCTCCGATTCCGAACTCCTCCCGGCAACGCTGGCCCCTGAACTGCTCGGGGATCTGCTGCGCGGGGAGCTCGGCTTCAACGGGCTCATCTTGACGGACGCATCGCAGATGGTGGGCATGACCCAGGCCATGCCGCGCCGCGAATTGGTACCTGCTGCCATCGCGGCCGGCTGCGACATGTTCTTGTTCTTCCGCAACCCGGCCGAAGACTTTGGCTTCATGCTGGAGGGGTACCGCAACGGCGTCATCAGCGATGAGCGCCTCACGGATGCACTGCGCCGCATTCTGGCGTTGAAGGCTTCGCTAGGGCTGCATGTGAAGGAGCGTTCTGCGCTGGTTCCTGCTGCTACGGCGCTGGCCGTCATTGGTTCCGAGGGACACCGTGCCGTTGCCGCTGATGTGGCTGAGAAGACTGTCACGCTGATCAAGGACACGGCGAGCAACTTGCCGATCACTCCGGCTACGCACAAGAAGATCCGTCTGTACGGTATCTCCGGCGGTTCCGATTTCACCATGGCAGACCCGTTGGGGTACCTGGACACGGTGGCCGAGGAATTAGAAAGCGCTGGCTTTGAAGTGCACATCTTCAAGACCGCCGATCAGCGCAAGGCTGCGGGGGAGGAGGGCGTGAACTTCATGTCCGTCATCTCCGATGAAGCCACGGCCGACTACGCCGATAAGTACGACGCTGCCCTGGTGGTTGCCAACGTGAAGGGCTTTGCTCAAGAAGCAGCCATTCGCGTCAAATGGTCCTCACCGATGGCCGCGGAAATCCCGTGGTACGTCACCGAGGTGCCCACCGTGTTTGTCTCGCTGAACCAGCCCAACCACCTCATCGACGTGCCGATGGTCAAAACCGCCATCCACGCCCATGCGGACTCCCGCGAAGCAATCCGGGCTACCGTGGCGAAGATCCAGGGACTCTCCGAATTCCAGGGCACGTTCAACGAGAACGTCTTCTGCAATTCCTTCGACACCCGGCTCTAAGGGCTGCTTCTTCTGTTTCTAGCTGGCGGCTCTGCCCATGTGACCACAGGGAGCCGAGTTTTCTCCCCGCCGGTCCATCCGGTGGGGAGAAAACTATCCGTGTTTGATATACAAGTAAGTATGGACATCCCCTTGAACTCGAGCCTTGAATCCACCGCCCCAACACCGGGCATCATCCGTGTTGTGGTCATGGGTGTTTCGGGTGCTGGCAAAAGTACCATCGGCACGCTCGTTGCTGATGCCTTGGATTTTCCGTTTGTCGACGCAGATTCCTTGCACCCGCTGAGCAATATCCGCAAAATGGCTTCCGGGACGCCCCTGAATGACGAGGACCGTTGGCCGTGGCTGGACCTGGTGGGCCATGAGTTGGCAACCACCTCCGGTAGGGGAGTGGTGGTGGCCTGCTCGGCCTTGAAGCGGCGCTACCGAGACGCCATCCGGGCCAAGGCCCCTGACACGATTTTCCTGCACTTGGATGGTTCTTTGGAGGTACTCAGCGCTAGGCTGGAGGGCCGTTCCGGGCACTTCATGCCGGTGAATCTGTTGGCCTCCCAGCTGGAAGCCTTGGAGCCCATGGAAGCCGACGAGTCCGCCGTCGTGGTTAATGTGGCTAGTAATATGAGCGAGATTCTTGAGCAGTCCGTGGCGGGGATTCGCGCCATCGCGGCTGGCTAGCATGCACGACGCCGGAGCTGGGCCCCGCGCGCACGAGGCGTTGAGCGTGGGTCAGCTCGCCCAACGTGGCGGGGTCAGCGTCTCGGCTCTGCACTTTTATGAGCGGCAGGGCCTGATTTTTAGTACCCGGACTTCCGGGAATCAGCGACGCTTTTCACGTTCGGTTCTGCGGCGGGTGGCTGTCATCCGGGCAGCCCAGCGCGCCGGTATCCCGTTGTCGCTCGTGGCGAGCGTCTTCGCGGAGTTACCTGATCACGGGGTCCCCACCCAAGCTGATTGGCAGCGACTGTCCGAACATTGGCAGCGAGAACTCGATACGCGTATCTCCGCCCTGCAAAAACTGCGCGGCAGTTTAGGTGGCTGCATTGGCTGCGGCTGTCTTTCTCTGGCCGAATGCGGCTTTGTGAATCCGGACGATGAAGTGGCCGGTCTGGGCCCAGGCGCCCGCGCTTTCGATGGCCTTGACGGTAGTGGTGACAGTGCTGATCACGGCCCTGGTACTGGTCCGGACTGGGTGTAGCGCGCTCCCGGGTGAGCGAGCTCATAGCTAGCTCGTTTGACCTCAACTAAGGTTGAGGTTCTAGAGTCACTTGAGTATCTAAGCCCGATGAGGCTGGACGTGGTGAGAGGATTTTTGGACATGACCGTGCAAGCCGAGACTGTGGAAACCCAACGAATCGTGGCTGACGTTCCGGTCGCTGGACTGATGGAATCGTCACTGACCGACAGTTTCAAGGTAGCTTTCGGTGGCCACCCGGCAGGGGTTTCGATCATTACTGCAGACTCGGCCACAGGCCCAGTGGGTATTACGGCGTCGTCGGTAGCTTCGGTATCGGCCGATCCGCCTCTGCTGGCATTCTCCCTAGCTGCATCGAATGGTTCGGCAGCAGCGCTCGCTCTGGCTGATTCAGTAGTGGTTCACCTGCTGACAACAGATGATCTGGAATTGGCTAAAACCTTTGCCAATTCAAAGTCCGAACGTTTTTCATCCACCATGCTCTGGGCTCGGCTCGAGACAGGGGAGCCGCTGCTGGTCCACGGCGGTTATGCACTGCGGTGCAAGATTCTGAGCCGCACCCCAGCCGGTGGCTCGTTGTTATTGGCCGCCCAGGTGCTGGAGATCATGCCACCGGATAGAAGCGGTAGCAGCGACAAAAGTGCTCAAAGAAATCCGGCTCAGGCCAATTCCTCGCGGATGAACGCCGGGGCGCCGATGGTCTATCACGGCCGCAACTTCCACGCTATAGGCGAACACAGCGTGATGCCGCACTAGCTGCTCACTCGATATTCGCCAAGTATTCGCCAGTACTCACCAGTATTTGCCAAGTACTGGCAAGTTATGTGGGTCAAAATAACTACGTTTGTTCATCTTCACATACCTCCGGTCATCCAAGGGCCTTGGGCCCGCTGGGGTAGACTGGCCATCCAATGGAAAGTAAATCTAGGGGCCGGCGCAACGGTCTGCAGAGCACTTCAAGTGCAAGCTGTAATCACGTTGCTCATGCCGGCAAAACCCGCACACAAGACCCAAGTTCTCCCATCCCCGCAGGGGCCGGCCCCGTCGCCGACCACCCTCCGCCGGTGCCCAACCCCTACGCGCACGCAGCATCGCAGCGTGCAGTGACATGGGGGGCGCAGTAAAATCGAATGGTTATTACTGGCAGCAGGTCTGCTGCTCATCCTTGGCACAGGATTCTTTGTCGCCGTTGAATTTTCCCTCGTTGCGCTGGATCAGTCCACCGTGCAGCGGGCAGTGGCTAGTGGTGACAAGGCCGCCGAGCCGCTGCTGCGGTGCTTGAAGTCACTGTCCACACAGCTCTCCAGTTGCCAACTCGGCATCACCTTGACCACCTTGCTGACCGGCTTCTTGATGGAGCCGTCCCTGGGTGTGCTGCTCACAGGTCCTTTGGATACCGTGGGTGTACCGGAACCAGTCATCCCCGCCGTCTCATTGACGGTGGCCATGTTGGTCGCGACCCTGCTGTCGATGCTGATCGGTGAACTGGTCCCGAAAAATATGGCCATCGCCAAGTCCTTTGAAATTGGCAAGATTGTGGCCCGCCCGCAGCTCGTCTTCACGGCCGTGTTCAAGCCAGCCATTATCGTCCTGAACGGTTTCTCCAACAAGGTTCTGAACTTGTTTGGGATGGAAGCCAAAGAAGAGATTTCCGGCGCCCGTTCGCCGTCTGAACTTGCTTCCTTGGTGCGTCGATCAGCTGCCATGGGCACCTTGGATGAGTCAACCGCCAATTTTGTTGCCCGCACCCTGAGTTTCTCCGGGCGTACGGCCGCCGACGTGATGACCCCGCGCATGCAGGTTGAGACCATCGAGAGCACTCAATCCGTGGCCGAGATCATCGATACCGCCCGCCGCACCGGTTTCTCCAGATTTCCGGTCATTGAGGAATCGCCAGACAACATTGTGGGCGTAGTTCACCTGAAAAAAGCTGTTGCTGTGCCTTTCCACAAGCGCAAAGACCTTGAAGTGGGTGCCATTATGACCGAGGTTTTGCGGGTGCCCGAAACCGTTCACCTCGATGCCCTCATCCTGGAGCTTCGCGAAGGCAATCTACAGATGGCCGTGGTGCAGGACGAATACGGTGGCACTGCCGGGGTGACAACACTGGAAGATTTGGTAGAAGAAATTGTTGGCGAAGTCTCCGACGAACATGACCGCGTTAAACCCGGCATCCTGCTTGGCGCCGACGGCACATGGTTCTTCCCGGGCCTCATGCGTCCAGACGAAGTCTCAGAACGCATTGGCCCGCTCAATGTCCCTGACGAGGCCGGCTACGAAACTGTGGGTGGCTTCATGATGGCCGAACTGGGCCGTATTGCTGTCACCGGTGACAGCGTTCGCGTTGAAGGTGGGCAGTTGGTGGTTGACCGGACAGAACGACGCCGGATTGACCGGATCCGCTTTATCCCGGCACCTTCCACAGAAAGTGCTGAGGGTGACGCCCCTGCCGCCAAAAAGGACAAGGGAAACTCTTCCGAATCCATTGAAGGCGGTGATTCCCGATGAGCCCCTGGGCCGGACTCGCCTGGTTGGTGGTGCTGTTACTGGGTAACGCGTTCTTTGTTGCCGCTGAGTTTGCTGTCATGACGGCACGACGCAGCCAGATCGAGCCTCTCGCTGACGCCGGTTCCAAGCGTGCCAAGATCACCTTGGGCGCTATGGAAAATGTGTCGCTTATGCTGGCCTGTTCGCAGCTGGGTATTACTGTGTGTTCGCTGCTGATTCTGAACGTCGCCGAACCTGCCATTCACCATCTCATCGCCGAACCACTCCATGCCGTAGGTGTCCAGGACAACGTGGCCTCACCTGTGGCCTTCGTTATCACCTTGGCGCTGGTGACTTTCTTGCACGTCACCTTCGGTGAGATGGTCCCCAAGAATATGAGCGTTTCCGCAGCGGACAAGGCGGCGCTGCTGCTGGCTCCTCCGCTGGTGCTCGTGGCCAAGGTGGTCCGTCCCGTCATCGTGGCGTTGAACTGGACCGCCAACCACATTGTGCGCTTGTTCGGGATCACTCCCCAAGATGAGGTCTCCTCTAGCTATACGCTGGAGGAAGTCCAATCCATCGTGGAGGAATCCACCCGCAGCGGGCTGGTCGATGACCAGACCGGACTCATTACCGGCGCCTTGGAATTCTCCTCCCAAACGGCGCAGGGCATTATGGTGCCGTTGGCCGGACTGGTCACCTTGCCGGTAGAGGCCACGCCCGTGGACTTCGAGCGAAAGGTAGCAAAGACCGGGTTCTCCCGGTTCGTCTTTGTCGATGATGAAGGCGCACTGATCGGATATCTGCACTTGAAGGATGTGCTGCGGATTCCGCTGGAACGCTACCAGACCCCCATTGGTGAAGCACGGGTGCGTTCCATGGTGAATTTGCAAGCTACTCAGGAGATTGAGGACGTGCTGGCAACCATGCAACGCACCGGATCGCACGTGGCCCGGATTATCGATGCCAACGAACAAACCATGGGAGTGCTGTTCTTGGAAGATGTCATTGAGCAGTTGGTGGGCGAGATTCGCGATGCTACTCAAACACACATCCAGGAGCGCAAAAGGGCTTGATGCGAATGGTTCCTGATATGAGATATGCTGGTCTTATTGGTAACAATTCTCATTAGCATCTCTCGAAGGATTCGCATGTCTGTAAACCGTCGCTCACTTCTGTTCACGGGGGCTGCTCTGGCCGCCTCAATCACCCTCGCCGGATGCGGCGGAGGGACCCCGTCCGGGGTTGAAGCGAGTAGTAACGGAACCATTGAGGTGGTGGCCTCCACCAACGTTTACGGCGATATCGCCAAGAGCATTGGTGGAGACCACGTCAGTGTTCACACCATCATTTCCGATCCCAATGCTGACCCGCACGGCTACGAAGCAAATGCCCAAGACAAGCTGGCCGTCTCAAAAGCCCAGGTGGGTATTGAGAATGGTGGCGGCTATGACGATTTCTTCACTCAGCTCGCCAAAGGGCAGTTGGAGACCGAAAACATTGTCAACGTGAGCGAGCTGTCAGGCCTCGATACGGGTGCGGATTTCAATGAGCACGTGTGGTATTCGCTGCCCACCATGGTCAAGCTGGCCGATGACCTCGCTACTCGCTTCAGTGCCGAGTTGCCGGCCCAGTCTGCAGCATTTACCGATCAGGCTGCAGCGTTCAAAACCCAGATCTCGACGGTTGAAGCTCGCCTCGCAGCCTTGAAGAAGGACCATGACGGTGCCGGTGCTGCGGTCACTGAACCTGTTCCGCTCTACCTTCTCGATGAAGCTGGATTGGTCAACGAAACGCCTGAAAAGTTCACCTCGGCCATCGAGAATGGGGCTGATGTTCCGGCGTCGACTCTGACTGAGGTGCTGGCCGTGATGGCCTCCGGAAAGATTGCTGTGCTGGCCTACAATACCCAGACTGAAAGCCCCCAGACCGAGCAGGTCAAGGCTGCTGCCGAGAAGGCGGGGGTCCCTGTTGTGGACTTCGCGGAGACATTGCCAGCTGACATAAGCTACCTTGACTGGATGATTGGTAATGTAAGTGGCTTAGAGCAAGGGCTTACTACAACGGCTGGAAAATGAACGAATTAGCACCATCAGTCATCACGCTCAAACGAGCCACCCTCAAGTACGGCCCGCGAACTCTGTGGCAGGACCTCAATTTGGAGGTCCAAGCCGGTGAGTTCTTGGCCGTCCTAGGTGCCAACGGCAGCGGCAAAACCAGCTTTCTAAAAATCCTTTTGGGCCTGGCTCCGCTGAGCTCTGGACTGATCACGCTCGACGGCGCGCCCGCCAAACGCGGTAGTCGCAGCATTGGTTATGTTCCCCAGCAAAAAAGCTTTTCCCCGGACACTGCCCTGCGAGCCCGCGACCTCGTCGGGCTTGGAGTTGATGGGCATAAGTGGGGTTTTAGGCTGCGTGGCCGCGCCTACCACCGGCGCGTGGATGAATTGCTAGACATGGTCGGAGCCAGCAGTTACGCAAAGATTCCCGTGGGTATGCTCTCCGGCGGTGAGCAGCAGCGTTTGCGGATTGCCCAAGCGTTGGCGTCCAACCCAAAAGTCTTGCTCTGTGATGAGCCACTGCTCTCACTGGATATGCATCACCAAAAGGCTGTGAGCGAGCTCGTGGCCCAACAGGCAAAGGCTAATGGAACCGCCGTCGTCTTTGTCACGCATGAAATCAACCCCATCTTAGAACACGTGGACAGGGTGCTGTATCTCGCTGGGGGGCGTTTCACGCTGGGTGCTCCTGCGGACGTGATGCGCACAGAGGTACTCTCGGAGCTCTACCAAACCCGGGTTGAGGTGCTCAATGTCGATGGCAAGCTCGTGGTGGTAGGTCGGCCAGATTACGTGGTTGACGGCCATGCGGAAGACCAGCAGCACACGCACGCTGATCCGTCCACGGAGCGCACCTTTGAAGGGGGCCGTGCATGAACTGGGCAGACTTTTCGGAGGCGGTCTTTAACTTCAGCAATTATGCGGAACTGCTTCCACTCTTCCGCGACACACTGCTGGCTGGTGCCATTCTTGGCCTAGTAGGGGGCTTGGTGGGCACCTTCGTGATGATGCGCGATCTTGCTTTCGCCGTCCATGGCATCGCCGAGCTGTCCTTTGCCGGGGCGGCCTTTGCCTTGCTTATTGGGGTCGATGTCATACTTGGTTCGCTGGCGGGTTCTGTCGCTGCCGCACTTCTGCTCGGTGTCATGGGGGTGCGGGCCAGGGAGAAAAACTCGGTCATCGGCGTCATCATGCCCTTTGGCCTGGGCTTGGGCATTCTCTTTCTGTCTCTATACGACGGCCGTTCGGCCAATAAATTTGGTCTGCTCACCGGTCAGATTGTCTCCGTTGATTCCACGCAGCTCTCGGTTCTTGCCGGGACCGCTATGGTGGTGGTGGCTGGGCTGGCACTGATTTGGCGCCCGCTGACCTTCGCAAGTATTGATCCTGACATTGCCACCGCACGCGGAGTTCCCGTCAGGACGTTATCGCTGGCGTTTATGTTCTTGCTGGGCATAGCTGTGGCGCTCTCCATTCAAGTTGTCGGCGCGCTGCTGGTCCTTGCCCTGCTGATTACCCCGGCTGCCGCGGCCCTACAGGTCACGGTGGCTCCCCGGATGGTGGTGTTGCTGAGCGTAGCGTTCGCTATGATCTCCACCGTGGGCGGGATCATGCTGGCTTTGGGTGGCAGTATCCCCATCAGCCCTTATGTCACGACACTCTCATTTGTGATTTACCTGCTCTGCCGAGTAGCCGGATCATGGCGGCGACGCCGGGGCTGGTCTGCGCGCCCCGCCGTGGCGGCCTAATTGGTCTCGTTGTCCTAGCCGGACTTCTCTGCCCGGCTGGACTGCCTAGGCGGTCCAGCCGGCTGGCCTAGTCAGTCGGCTCAGCCGCGTTGTACCTGGCCAGGGCCGCGGCGAAGCTGGCAATCTCGCTATCGCTCCACTCAGACAAGCGGTCCTTGACTACGCCCTGGTGGACACGGGTTGAGGTGGCCAATTGGACCTCCCCGGACTCGGTTAACTCCAGTATGCGTCCGCGGCCCGATGTTGCTGGGGGGCTGGGTGCCGGATCGAGAGCGACGTCTTTTTCCGATTGGTGGCGTTGCATGTCCCCTTGTTCGTCCTGATACCGGACCAGCCCCAGTGAGATCAGCGAGTTGATCTGCCGGGAAACGGTTGACCTATTGAGTGAGAACGCGGCAGCTATATCGGTTGCCCGCGCGCCGTCGGTGGTAGCTATGAAGCGCAGCAGCGAATCCTCAACAAATGACAACGTTTTTTCAATGCTGCGCGAACGTGCATTGGAACGGCGCGAGACTTCGCGCAACTGGTCAAATACTGCTTCGATATCGCTTTCGCGCGCGGTGTGCTCCATAGACCTAGCCTAATACGTGGCCACACATGTGTTGCATAGAACAACTCCGCAATGTTGCACTATGCAACTTACGGCGTAGGCTTGTTCAATCATGACCTCTCACACCACATCACTTGAACCAATTGACCCCGAGCGCTCGGCAGACAGCGACGTGAATACAGGCGCGGACACGGGCGCCGGCAGGAACGCGGGTAGTTCCACCGAAGCAGCTGCCGAAACAGAGGCCACCACGGACGCAAGCAAGGGCCCGGCGCATGCTCGGCGTACGAACCGGCTTGAGCACGTTCCAGCGGAAGCATGGCGCAAACTGGGCCTCACCATGCTCATCCCTTTCTTCCTCGTCACCGTCATGGGTTTGGCCTATTTGGGTGCCTTCCATCAGCCTGAGCCCCACAATGTGCAGGTAGCGGTGGTGGGCAATACAGTCAGCATGCCGGCCTTTGCTCAGGCCCTCGAGGAGAAATCCGGAGACGCACTAGACGTGCGAACAGTTCCCGATGAGGCTGCGGCCCGAGCCCTGATCACGAAGCGCGAGATCACTGCTGCCTATGCCCCCAGCGCGACAGCAGCCACCTTGATGCTCTCCAGTGCAGCCTCGGAAACCACCGCCAACATCACTCAGAAGATCTTCATGCCGGTGGCCTTTGAACAGCACCTCCCGTTCCAAGTGGCTGACGTCGTTCCCGTGGGTAGTCATGACACCACCGGTCAGGGATTGTTCTTCATGCTCGTGGCGTTGAGTATTGGTGGCTACGCCAGTTCGGTTCCTTTGGCCGGTTTCATGGGCAGGATCCGGTTGCGGACTCGCTTTGTTCTTGCCGCACTTGCTGCCGCCGTGGTGGCCACGCTGGGGGTGGTTATTGCAGGGCCCATCTATGGAGTATTGCAGAGCAATCTCGGCGGCACATGGCTGCTGTCATGGGTTTACGTGCTAGCTATTGTGATGCTGGGGCTGGGTCTGCACCCCATCTTGCGGCACTGGACCACGGCCACGCTGACGCTGCTTTTTGTGGCGCTGAATTTCACCAGCTCGGGTGGGATTTTTGCCCCTGAAATGCAGCCGGGACTCTTTGGTGCACTGCACACCTTTTGGAATGGTGCAGCGTGGTATCAAGTGGCGCAGGGGCTTGAGTATTTCCCAGGACTTAGCATTGCGGTGCCCATTTTGAAGCTGGTGCTGTGGTTAGTTCCTGGCATTGCTTTGATGGTGCTCACCCACGTGTGGAGCATTCGAAAGACTCAGCTCGCCGACGAGAACACCAGCATCCGCGAGATTGAGGAAGCTGTCGCGGCATAGCCAAAGTAGTCAGCCCAGCAAGCCCAGTCAACCCAGCGAACTCAGGCGGCCGAGCACTCCGGGCACAGGCCATAAATTTCCACGGTGTGCTGGACCTCGGTGAAGCCGTTCTCGGCGGCGATGCGGGCCGCCCAGGATTCTACTGCGGGAGCTTCGATCTCGACGGTTTTGCCACAGTTTCGGCACAGCAGGTGATGGTGGTGACTGGTCGCATTACAGCGGCGGTACACGGCCTCGCCCTCGCCATTGCGGAGTGTGTCCAGCAGGCCCTCCTCAGCCATGGAGGCGAGAATCCGGTACGTGGTGGCCAGCGAGACCCGAGTTCCTGCCTCGTGCAGCAGGCGGTGGAGTTCCTGAGTGCTGACAAAGTCATCCAGCGTGTCCATGGCGGCGCTGATGGCAACACGCTGCTTGGTGACGCGCTGCTCCTTCATCGGTGCTTCCGACATGCCCACAACCCACTTTCTTCACGCTTCGATTCAATCAACCAGCCTAGCGCACCTACTCCTGAACGTCCCCTTGGGGCTGCCCTTGGCGGGGCTGAAATTCCGGCCTAGGCTAACATCATGTTGCTGAAAAAATTCACCCATGCCTGTGTCCGACTCGAGCAGGAAGGCCGTGTTCTGGTGCTCGACCCTGGCGTCTTCTCCGAATCTGCCGCCGCGTTGGAGGGCGCCCACGCCGTGTTGATCACGCATGAGCACGCCGATCACTACGACGGCGACGCCCTCACCAAGGCGTTGACTGCCAACCCGCAGCTGAGCATTTATGCTCCCGCCGGGGTGGCTCGGGATTTGCGGGTCCGGGCCCCGGAAGCTGCGGAACGGATTCTGGATGCCGCACCGGGAGATTCCTTCACAGTGGCCGGTTTTGGGGTGCAGTGCTTTGGCGGCCAGCACGCTCTCATTCACCCGTCGGTCCCCGTGGTGGCCAATGTGGGCTACCTGATTGACGACGACGTCTATCACCCGGGCGACTCCCTAATAGTCCCAGACGGGGTCAGTGTGGGCACCCTGTTGGTCCCGGTCCATGCGCCGTGGTCCAAGGTCTCTGAAGTGGTGGACTTTGTGGTTTCAGTACGGGCTCCCCGCGCCTTCCAAATCCACGACGGACTACTCAATGAACAAGGATTAGCGTTCACCGAATCCCACATTGCCCGCATCGGCGGGCTGCACGGGGTCCAGTTCCGGCACTTGCACACCGGGGCGTCTGTGGAGATTTAGTTAGCCGTTCCACACGCCACTGGCGAAGAAGTCCTCGATAGTGCGCAGATGCGCAGCCGGGTCGAGGTCTTTCTCTGCCAACCACGCAGGGTTGTTGTAGCTGCCCGCATAGCGCTCTCCGCCGTCGCACATCAACGTCACAATGCTGCCCTTTTCCCCGGCGGCCACCATCTGCGCCACCAATTGCCACACACCCCACAAATTAGTGCCGGTGGAAGGCCCGGCGTGCATGCCGGTCAGCTGCGCGAAGTGCACCATGGCCGCAACAGAGGCGGCATCGGGGATCTGGAACATGGCATCGATCACGCCGGGGACAAAGCTGGGCTCCACGCGGGGGCGGCCAATTCCCTCAATCCTTGAGGAACGGCGGGTGACCGTGCTCAGGTCACCGCTCTTCCACGCAGGGTAAAAAGCAGAGCCCTCCGGATCAACTACGGCCATCTGGGTGGAGTGGCCGTGGTAGCGGATGTAGCGGCCAATCGTGGCCGAGGTGCCGCCGGTTCCGGCGCCGACCACCACCCAAGCTGGCTCGGGATGGTGTTCGTGTGCGAGCTGGCTGAAGATGGATTCGGCAATATTGTTGTTGCCGCGCCAGTCGGTGGCCCGTTCGGCGTAGGTGAATTGGTCCATGTAGTGGCCGTTGTTCTGCGCCGCAATTTCTGTCGCAGCCAGATACACCTCATCGGCCTGCTCCACCAGATGGCAACGCCCGCCAAACTGTTCGATCAGGGCTATCTTTTCCGGGCTCGTGGAGCGCGTCATGACGGCCACAAAATCTAACCCAAGCAATTGTGCAAAGTAGGCTTCGGATACGGCCGTGCTTCCGGAGCTGGCCTCTACCACCGTGGTGCCGCGGTTGATCTGCCCGTTGACCAGCGCAAAGAGGAACAACGAACGGGCCAGCCGGTGCTTCAGACTCCCTGTGCGGTGGCATGATTCGTCTTTCACATACAGGTCCACACCCCAGGCCTCAGGCAGCTCAATCTTGTACAGGTGGGTGTCTGCAGAACGGTTATTCTCGGCCTGGACCTTGCCAATGGCAGTGCGCGTCCAAGACCAGTCAGCGGGTGAAGTGTTCATGCCTGTCAGCGTATCGCAGTAGATTTAGCAGCAGTTGCCCGTGAACTTCCCCCAAGGAGCACCATGAGTATTTTGATCACTGTCGCCGAGTTGCAGACGTCTCTAGCCTCCGCAACGCCGCCGGTCCTGCTGGATGTCCGCTGGGCGTTGGGGGACCCGCATGGCCGCAAGCATTATCAGGCCGGCCATATTCCGGGAGCCGTTTTTGTGGATCTGGAAACAGAGTTGGCCGGTCATGGGAAGCCTGAAGATGGCCGGCACCCGCTGCCCGCGGAGGAAGATTTTGCTGCTGCGGTGCGCCGTTGGGGCATTAACGCTGGGGACACTGTGGTGGTTTACGACGACGCCGGAGCTACTGCCGCCGCCCGTGCCTGGTGGCTGTTGGGTCATGCCGGGTTCAACGATGTTTACCTGCTCGACGGCGGATTGGCCGCTTGGCGTGCTGCTCACCTTCCCCTCGCAACAGGTGAAAAGATCACCTCGCCAGGTGACGGCGTCGTACATTTTGGGGCTAGGGCCACTATCGACGCGGATCAAGCCGCCGCGTGGTCCGGGATTCTGCTCGACGCACGTGCGGGGGAGCGGTTCCGGGGTGAGGTGGAGCCGGTGGATCCGCGGGCCGGGCATATCCCGGGGGCCGTGAGTGCGCCCACCAGCGAGAATCTGGCGGCGGATGCCACGTTCTTGCCGCCGGCCGCGCTGCGTACTCGGTTTGCTGGGCTTGGTGTTAAACCAGGGAGCGAGGTGGCCGTGTATTGCGGTTCCGGGGTGACCGCAGCGCATCAGATCGCTGCATTGGAAATTGCCGGTTTTTCGGCGGCGTTGTATCCGGGATCGTTCTCCGCGTGGGCAAATCAGCCGGAGCGGGAGGTGGCAACCGGGCCTGCAACCGGAGCAGCCCCGGCACTTTCTGCAAGCCCGGCTTCTGAGAGTGGGGGCAACGGGGCTAGGGTTGAAGGATGACCCAAGTAAAGGCTTATGCAGCTACTTCAGCAACATCCGGACTGACCCCTTCAACCATCGAACGCCGCGAACCCGGTCCGCACGACGTTGAAATTGCCATTGAATTCTGCGGTTTGTGCCACTCCGATGTGCACACCATCCGCTCCGAATGGGGACCGGCCAAGTACCCGCTGGTGCCCGGACACGAAATTGTGGGGACCGTCAGCCGGGTAGGGGACTCCGTCGAGGGCTTCACCGTGGGCGAGCGAGTCGGCGTGGGCTGCATGGTGGATTCCTGCCGCGAATGCGATTCCTGCCTTGAGGGCTTCGAGCAGTACTGCGAAGCAGGCAACCTCGGCACCTACAACGGCGTTGACCGCCGCAACGGCGACACCATCACCCAGGGCGGCTATGCGCAGGGCATTGTGGTGGATGAAAACTACGTGCTGCACATTCCCGAAGGCATGGACCCGGCAGCCACCGCCCCGCTGTTGTGCGCCGGCATCACCACTTACTCGCCGCTGCGCTACCTCGATGTCCAGGACGGCGATAAGGTGGGCGTGATTGGCCTCGGCGGGTTGGGCCACATGGCTGTCAAGATTGCCAAGGCTCTCGGAGCCACGGTCACCGTCTTCACCACCTCACCAGCCAAAACCAACGACGCTCTGAACCTCGGCGCCGACCACGTTGTCATCTCGTCCGATCCTGCATCCATGGCAGCGGCCAAGCAGTCTCTGAACGCCATCATCGATACCGTTGCCGCGGTCCACGATCTAAACCCGTACCTGCGTACCTTGGCCCGCGACGGCGCCCTGATCCAGTTGGGTCTGCCCTCTGAAAAGATGCCCCCCGTTGAGCCGGGTCTGTTAGTCCGCAACCGCCTGGCCTATGGTGGATCCTTGATTGGCGGAATTGCCGAGACTCAGGAAATGCTTGATTTCTGCGCCGAGCACGGGATTGTTTCCGACATTGAAATGGTCACCGCTGCAGATCTTGATGGTGCTTACGAGCGCATGGTGGCTGGCGACGTCAAGTACCGCTTCGTGCTGGACACCTCCACCCTGTAATTTCCCCACCCTTAGATAAGGAGCATCTCTTGAGCACCCTGTTTACCAAGATCATCGAGGGCCAGATTCCTGGACGCTTTGTCTACAAGGACGATGACTGTGTTTCCTTCCTGACCATTGGTCCCCTCACCGACGGGCACGTGTTGGTGGTCCCGCGCTTGGAAGTGGACAAGTGGACCGATGCCGCACCAGAGCTTCTCACGAAGTTAATGTCCGTGGCGCAGCTCATCGGGCAGGCCCAAGTTGCCGCCTTTGATGCACCGCGCGCAGGCGTGATTGTGGCCGGCTTCGAGGTGGAGCACCTGCACATCCACGTGTTCCCGGCCTATGGCCTGGAGAACTTCGACTTCGCCGCCGTTAACAACAGCCCGGATCCGGCAGTTATGGATGCCAGCGCCGAGAAGCTGCGGGTCGCTCTACGCGAGGCGGGTCACGGGGAGTTCGTGCCAGCTAGCTAGCCCTCTCCAGCCGCGGACGACGGCGGCCGGTGAGTGCCGCCGTCGTCCGCGGTTTTGCAGGGCCTATTGGTTTTGCAGGGTCTGCCGGTGCGGCTACCCCTCGCGTTGAGCGAACGCCGCCCGGAAAATGGCACGCGCCCGCGCGGCAGATTCCTCACGCTCATTCGCGGGCGTTCGGGACAGTAACGACGCCAGCATGCCAATAGCCAGCATGACGTCGGCCGGTTCCACCGTCTCGGCGATGCGCCCCTGCCTCTGGTCCCGGACGAGCAGCGCCGCGGCCACCGCTGTCATGCGCGTGGCCAAGTGCTCGGCGCGCTCATCGCGCTCGGAAAGAATCATGTCGATCAAGGCAGCGGAGGCAATGACCTGTTCAGCCACGCTGTCGAAGAGGTCCACGAGCGTTGCATCAGCGTGATCGGCCAACGCCTCAAGTGCCGTGATGTTGTCATCAAAAACCGTCACAGCCAAAGCTATCCGGTCGGGAAAATGCCGGTAGAGGCTGCCCTGTCCCACGTCAGCCCGCTTGGCCACCGTGCTCAAGGGGGCCATGAAGCCCAATTCGGCAAAGACCTCCCGGGCAGCTGCGATCAGCGCAGCCCGATTGGCTGGTCCGGCGCTTGGTCCTAGATTTACTTTTCGTGTCATTGGCACAGTGCTAGTCTATAACCGGACAGTGTTGTCCGGTATGTATCTATGTGGATATCGATCGGGCGGTCGCGGCCAGAGTCTAGGTAACACCAACTTTCCGAACGGAGATCGTTTTCCATGAGCAATAACCCCAATAACCTCAGTGGCGAATCAACTATCAACACCTGGTTGGCGGATCCGGCCGGTGGGCCTGTGCTGCGAGCCATGTTGGCAGCGGGCGGCCAGAGAGCCGATTCCCTGCGCCCCGTGGCCAAGATGGCGCTCAACCGGCTCGTGGCCGTGAGCCAGGGAGCGTTCACACAGGAGATGGTGGAGGGCTTAGTGCAACGCGTTGAATCCGGTGACATTCCGGCCGAAGCGCCAGCACCTGATTCTGCGGTTGCCTCCGCAGCTGCCTCCGCAACAGAGACTGGCACTGAGGTTCCGGTGTGGGTAGAGAAGGTCACCCAGGGCCGCTTCGCGGGTAAAACTATCATCGTCACGGGTGCCGGGTCCGGCATTGGCCGCGCCACAGCTTCCCGCGTGGCCCGTGAAGGTGGCCGAGTCATCGCCGTCGACATTTCTGTTGAGCGTCTGAGGGAGTTCGCAGCAGCCCTCCCGGAAGGCGACATTGTCACGGTCCCCGGGGATATCACCGACGACGCCGCCGTGGCAGCTATTGTTCAAGCAGCCGGTGAGCGGATCGACGGGCTCGCGAACGTCGCCGGGATCATGGACAATATGACTCCCGTTCACGAGGTGGCTGACGATGTCTGGAACCGTGTGTTCAACATCAATGTCAACGGCACCATGAAGCTCATGCGTGCCGTAGTTCCCACCATGCTCGCACAAGCCCAGGGTTCCATTGTGAACGTTGCCTCAGAGGCGGCCTTGCGCGGATCCGCCGCCGGCGCCGCATACACGGCGTCCAAGCACGCCGTCGCAGGTCTCACCAAGAGCAGCGCTTTCATGTACGGCCCCAGCGGCATTCGCGTCAACGCTGTTGCGCCCGGACCGGTCATCACGAATATTGAGGCCCGCTTCGATTCCGAACTAGGAGCCGCACGCGTTCGCCATGCCATGGCGATCCTGCCTGACGCCGTCGAGGCGGATGCGCTCGCAGCCTCCATCACGTTCCTACTCAGCGACGACGGGGTAAATGTCAACGGCGTCATCCTGCCCTCCGACGGCGGCTGGTCCGTAGCGTAGAGGGAGGAGCTTGTTTCTGACTCGATCCGTCAGGATCTGATAGCTGCCGGCCAGCGGCGGGCCAGCGGCGGGCCACGGGCGGGCCACGGGCGGGCCACGGTCCGTCCGTGGCTGCTGAAACGAATTGGGCATCACAGAGCTAAACCCCAGATGCCCGCGAAAATGCGCCTATGCTGGGAAAATGTCAGAGACAAAAGCTCCACCACGGGTCCATCGCTGGGTATTTTGGCCAGCAGCCTCAATCGTGATCGTTTTCGCGGCGTTTGCCATGATTGCCCCAGACGTTGCCGAGAGCGTGTTTTCGGAGATTCAGGCCACCATCGTTGGCTACTTCAACTGGTACTACGTGCTGCTAGCAACTGCCCTGGTGATCTTTTGCCTGTGGCTCGGCTTTGGAAAGTTCGGCGACATCAAGCTGGGCAAGGACGACGACGTGCCCGAATTCTCGCTGGGTTCGTGGTTTGCCCTGCTTTTTGCCGCTGGCATGGGCATCGGCTTGGTGTTTTACGGTGTCAGTGAACCTCTGAGTCACTTTGCCGCACCTAAACCCGGCACCACCGGTACTCCTGGTGAGCTCGCCCAACATGCCCTTTCGCAGACTTTCCTGCACTGGGGTGTGCACGCCTGGTCGATTTACGTGGTGATCGGGCTCGCCTTGGCCTACGCCATCCATCGACGCGGCCGGCCCGTATCCATCCGTTGGACCCTTGAACCCTTGCTGGGGCGACGAGTGAAGGGCGGGTTGGGTAACCTCATCGATGTCATTGCCCTCGTCGGAACCATTTTCGGCGTGGCAACCTCCCTGGGACTTGGTGTGCTGCAGATCAGCGCCGGACTGGAGAGTGCCGGGTTGATCAGTTCCTCGATGTTCATCGACCTGGTCATCATTGCCGTGATCACCTGCTTTGTGTTGCTTTCGGTCCTGTCAGGCGTGGGGAAAGGGATGAAGTGGCTTTCCAACACCAACCTCATCCTTGCGGGCATGTTTGTGCTTTTCCTGCTGGTGGTGGGCCCCTCGCAGTTCCTGCTGCGCAACTTTGTGCAGTCCACTGGTAATTACCTGCAGAATTTCCTCGGTATGTCCTTCAATGTCAGCGCCTTCTCAGGTGCCGAGGGTGAAATCTGGCAGTCGTCCTGGACCACCTTCTACTGGGGATGGTGGATCTCCTGGGCACCGTTTGTGGGCATTTTCATTGCCCGAATCTCCAAGGGGCGCACAGTCCGTCAATTCGTGGCCGGCGTCATCTTAGTGCCCACCATAGTCACGATGCTGTGGTTCAGCGTACTTGGCGGCACCGCACTGTACTCCGAGCTATCAGGCAAGGGCGGGCTCGTGGGCGAAGATGGGACTGTTGACGCCGCCGGTGCGCTGTTTGCGGCGTTGGCCCAGGTCCCAGCCGGTGGTGTTCTCACGATTGGTGCGATCATTATGATCGTCATTTTCTTCGTGACCTCCGCAGACTCTGGCGCACTGGTGATGGGGATGATCGCTAGCGGCGGAGACGTGGAACCAAAGAACTGGATCCGTATTTTCTTCACCTTGACCACCTCGGTCTTGGCCAGCGCACTGCTGTTGTCAGGAGGGCTGGAGGCCTTGAAAACTGCGGCCATCATCATTGCCTTGCCTTTCAGCTTTGTGCTGATCTTGATTTGCTGGTCCACCTACCGGGCGTTCTCCCGCGAGTCACGCGCCTACGATAAGGCCAAACGTTTGGCCTTCGTTGACCACATCGGGGAAATCTACGGTCTTGAAGTCGAAGGACCGAACCAGGATTCACCCTTGATGAACTTGCGTGCGCTCACCGCCCGGTTGCGCGGGCGTCTGCCGGCAGATAAGCGCCCTAAGACTGACCCATTCGGTCACCTTCACCAGGACGCAGCAACCACTGGCGAGCCGGAGATCAGCGCTCCAACGTCCGCCGCTGCCCCATCCGAACCAGAAGCGTAGCGCTGGAGGTATAGCGCTTCAGGTGGCGCTGGCGCTGGCTTTGGCACTGCCTCTGGGGGCGGCGCTGGCCTAAGGCGTGGAAACTACGCCATGGCCTTCGCCAGTGCCACCCGGATCCGCTTCTCTGAGACCGAATACGCCGTCCCCAACTCCACAGCGAACAGACTCACGCGCAGCTCCTCAATCATCCAGCGCACATGATCCAGCCCCGCCGTGGACCGTTGGCCGGGAAGCAGAGCAGCCACGGCGTCGTCGTACTCGTCTTCAAGACGCTGCACAGCGGCCATCGACTGCCCATCGCGCGCCACATTGCTGGGCAGCTTCTCCAAACGCTTCTCAATGGCACCCAGATACCGAGGCAACTGGCTGAGCTGGGCAAACCCCGTCTTGGCCACAAAGCCCGGGTAGACGAGCAGTTCCAGCTGTTGCTTGATGTCATTGAGCGCGCTGATGAGCGGCAGGCTTGTGGTGGCCCGCAACTGCTTGTGGATGCGCATATTGGATGCCAAGACCCGTTCGACGACGGCGGTCACCGAGAACACCGTGTCAATCAGTTCGGCGCGGACTACTTCATACAGCGCGTCGAAGTCCTTCCGGTTCCAGGGCAGCGCGGCCGGGGTCAGCTTGTCGATGGTGGCGAGCGTGCAGTCCGCGATCAACTCTGTGACGCTACCGTGCGGGTTCTGGCTAAAAGTGAGCTTTTCAGTGTTGCTCAGGTGGTCCAAAACGTACCGATCCGGCGAAGGTACCCGCAACGCCAGCAGCCGAATGACGCCGGCGCGCATGGCAGCTTCCTGCATGTCCTGACGCTGAAATACGCGGATCCCGGCGGTTGCGCCCTCATCCACTAACGCCGGATAACCGGTCACGGTGTGCCCGCCCACCAGGCGCTTGACCTCGCGGGGGAGCGTGCCCACATCCCACGTGGTGATTCCGGAACGCTCCGCAATACCGTCGGTCACGGCGCTTGTGCCGCCACTGATCTTCGACGCCGAACGTGCACCTGCCGCCGTTGTCGTACCGGAGGCCATTGCCGTACCTGCCGCCGGAGTGCCGTTGGCGGAAGGTGCCGTCAGCGGGGCCCGGCCTGCCTGCGTTGTCTTGGGCGTTGCGCCCAGCGATTCGGCGATGGCACGGCGGGTGGCTCCGGCCAGCTTGGACTGCAAATCAGAAAGGTTCTGGCCCTCTTCTAAGATCCGGCCATTCTTATCCACCACGGAGAACGTCATGCGCAAGTGACTTGGCACGGCGTCCCAATTCCAAGAACCTGGCGGAATAACGTGACCTTTGAGCCGGCGCAGCGCTAGTTCAAGGGAAGGCTCCAAGGCATCTATAGAAGGGTCGAAGTCCGCAGCCAGCGCTTGAGCAGCTTGCCGCCCCACGTCCGGTGCCGGAATGAAGTTCTTCCGGGTCGCCTTGGGGAGCGACTTAATGAGCGCCGTGACCATTTCGGCACGCAGGCCAGGAATCTGCCACCTAAAGGGTGCTTCAGAGAGCTGGTTCAGGAACAACAGCGGCACCTGCACCGTCACGCCGTCGGACGGGTTGGGAGCAGAGCCCGGCGCGGTGGGATGGAACTCATAGGAGAGCGGCAGCTCGAACTCGCCTTGCGTCCACAACTTCGGGAAGGCAGCCTCGTCCAGCTCGGGTTCCTCGGCCATGACCACTTGGGTATCAAAATCCAGCAACGCCGCGTTCTTGTGCCGGGCGTCCTTCCACCACTTGTCGAAGTGGCGCTCGGAGACAACATCCCCGCCCACGCGCTCGTCATAGAACTCGAACAAGGTCTCGTCATCCACGCGCAAATCGCGGCGGCGCATGCGGGTTTCCATCTCCTCAACCTCGGCCAGCAAGGCCTGGTTGCGGTGGAAGAACTTGTGGTTGGTGTGCCAATCGCCCTCCACGAGAGCATGGCGGATGAACATCTCCCGGCTTAGTTCCGGATCGATCTTTCCATAGTGAATGCGGCGATCCGGCACGATCGGCACCCCATACAGGGTGACCTTCTCGTGCGCCATAACGGAGCCCATTTTCTTGGACCAGTGCGGCTCACTGTAGGTGCGCTTCACCAGATCCGGGGCCACCTGTTCGGCCCACAACGGATCAAACTTTGCCGCGACGCGGGCCCAGAGCCGTGAAGTTTCCACCAGCTCGGCGGCCATGACCCAATCGGGCGACTTCTTGAACAAGGCCGAGCCCGGGAACACCATGAACTTGGTGCCACGCGCGCCAGCATATTCGCGCTTGCGCTGATCATAGAGGCCAATATGGCTCAGTAGGCCGGTCAGTAGAGACATGTGGATGGCGTCGTGGTTAGCCACCGGATCAATGTCATTGCCGGATACCTTGATATCCACCGACTTCGCCATTTGCTTAAGCTGAGTGAACAAATCCTGCCACTCACGCACTCGCAAATAGTTGATGAATTCGGCCTTGCACAGGCGCCGGAACGCACTCGAGGAAAGCTCTTTCTGCTTCTCCTTGATATAGCGCCACAGGTTCAAGAAGCCCGTGAAATCCGAGTACTCATCCTGGAAACGCTTGTGCTTTTCCGTGGCCAGCTGCTGCTTGTCCGTGGGGCGTTCACGCGGATCCTGAATGGTCAGCGCCGCGGCGAGGACCATCACCTCGGCAGCCACCCCCCGCTTGGCGGCTTCGACAATCATGCGGCCAAGACGCGGATCCACCGGTAGCTGTGACAGTTGACGCCCGACGCCGGTGATCCCACCCTGAGCGCTCACGGCACCGAGTTCGCGGAGCAAGGTCACGCCGTCGGTGATAGCCCTGGAATCTGGCGGCTGCACAAACGGGAACTTTTCTACGTCCTTTGGCCCCTTGGCTACACCCATGGCCGTCATCTGCAAAATGACGGCGGCCAAGTTGGTCCGCAGGATTTCCGGGTCGGTGAACTCGCTCCGGGCGTTGTAGTCCTCTTCGGAGTACAAACGGATGCAAATGCCGTCGGAGACTCGCCCGCATCGGCCCGAACGTTGGTTGGCCGAGGCCTGGGACACGCGTTCAATGGGCAGACGCTGGACCTTGGTCCGGTGCGAATACCGCGAGATACGGGCCGTGCCGGTGTCAATGACGTACTTAATGCCCGGCACGGTCAGCGAGGTTTCGGCGACGTTCGTGGCCAGCACAATGCGCTTCCGCGAACCCGGCGTAAAGACCGCATGCTGCTCGGCCAGCGACAACCGGGCAAAGAGCGGCAGGATCTGTGTGTCGCGTAGCCGCGGGTTGGATTTGACCCGGCCAGCCAGAGCATCGGCGGCGTCCCTGATCTCGCGCTCACCGGAGAAGAAGATCAGGATGTCTCCGGGCGCTTCCTTGGAAAGCTCATCTACGGCGTCGCACACGGCATCGAGCGGGTCACGGTCTTCCTCAGAGTTGCCGCCGTCTTCTCGGTTCCCGCCGTGTCGGTTCCGGTCCGAGCGCAACCCAAGTTCGTCGTCGTCCGCGTCCTCCGCGCCACTCTCCTCCCCGTTGGCCGGGCCACTCAGCGGGCGGTAACGGATGTCCACGGGGAAGGTGCGCCCGGAAACTTCGATGATGGGCGCCGGGCCCTCCGCCGAGGCGAAGTGGGTGGCGAAACGCTCGGGGTCGATCGTGGCCGAGGTGATGATGATCTTCAAATCCGGGCGTTTGGGCAGGATTTGGCGCAGATATCCGAGGATGAAGTCGATGTTCAGCGAGCGTTCGTGGGCCTCGTCAATGATGATGACAGAGTACTTGCGCAGCAGGCGGTCGCGCTGAATTTCCGCCAGCAAAATGCCGTCGGTCATGAGTTTGATCTTGGTTTGCGGGCCCACCTGGCCGGTGAAGCGGACCTGGAAGCCCACCTCTTCGCCGATTTCCACGCCCAGTTCGCTGGCAATGCGCTCAGCGACCGTGCGCGCGGCCAGACGGCGTGGCTGCGTGTGGCCGATCAGGCCCTTGTCGGCCAGACCCAGCTCCACACACATTTTGGGGATCTGGGTGGTCTTTCCGGAGCCCGTTTCGCCGGCGATGATGGTGACTTGGTTGGCGGCGATGGCAGCCATGATGTCCTCACGGCGCTCCGAGACGGGCAGCGCGGCGGGGTAGGTAATAGTCAAAGTCATGGTGCCACCCAGTTTATGCCGTTTTCACGGCGGGACTTATACGGCGCTTATGCGTGCACTGGTGCGGGGGGCACTTTGCGTGCCGCGGTGCGCACAGTGAGCGCCCCTTTGACCGCCAGAACCAGAAGTACGACGCCGGCCACCGCCAGTGCCGCTCCACCGGCACCGCACGCGATTACCCAAGCGAGGGAGATGGAATCGCTGACTGTTGTGGTGGCAACTGAGTTCATAGCCACCGACGTCACGATGGCGGCCATGCCGAAGAAACTCAGCACGGCGCCGCTGGAGAAGTTGAGTAGATTTTTGGCGGAAATTTCACGCCACCTCCGGTCAAGGCCAGCCATGCGGGGATCCGGGAGCGCGGCGGTGGTGTTCAATCTGTGCAGGGCAAGAAGTGCGGCACCGCTAAGGAGAACGGCCACGAGAAGGAGGGGCACGCCGTCGTACTTCTCCAAGGTTAGATTCGGCACCAGATTCGTGGCAACGACGAAGGCGATGAACGCGATAAAGGCCGCAAGGACAGCTGCCGGCACGATGATGGTGCGCTGGGGCAGGAGGCGTTCGCGCGTTGCGAGCTTGGCGGCGGGCAGGGCCGAGAATAGCAGGAGCCCACCGCTGGCTGAGAGCCCCGCGGTCACAGCGATCGGCAAGCCCTCCTGCCCGGAGAGGCCAATTGAAATCCGGAACAGGGCCGCAAACATGATGACTGCGAAGAGCAATGCGGCCACTGTGCGCCACTGGGCACGGCGCATGGCCTTATCTTGATCGGCGGTGGTGGCATGAATAGGGGCCTTGCCGGCTGCGAGAGCTAAGGGAGCCTTTTTCTTGGCAATCCACGCAGCGGTGGCCGTTACGCCCCAGGCAACCGCCGCAAGAATGGCCAGCGCGGCAATCAATTTGTTCATTGGGAAAGTCTGTCATGGATCGGTTCGTGCGCGTTTCCGCTGTTTACTGGTCCTGTTGTTCCGCTCCTGCTGTCGCTCACTTCTGGGGCATGGGGTGAGGGATGTCTAGGGCCGTCAAGCATGGGGAGGTTCTCAGTGATTAGCTGCGGCCACGGTGATGCGTTCGAGCAAGCTTGCCAGCTGTGCCTGTTCTGTTTTATTCAGCGCGCTGGTGATGGCATGTTCAGTGGCCAGGTGGTTCGGCAACGTTGCCTCGATCAGCTTTTTACCGGCGGGTGTCAACGAGACCAAGGTGCCGCGTCCGTCGTCGGGGTTGGCGCTGCGGCTGACTAAGCCACGGGTTTCTAGCTTGTTCAAACGCTGGGCAACTGCGCTGCTTGAAATCATGGCGTCGCGGGCTAGCGCTGCGGGGGTGAGGCTGTACGGCTCCCCGCTGCGCAGAAGTGTCGCCAAGGCATCGAAGGTCGAGGAGTCTATTCCGTGTTGGGCGAACGTTGCCGCAAGCCGGGTGTCAACGGCTGAGGCGGCCCGGCTTAGGCGCCCGATCACTGCCATAGGGGAGACATCTAAGTCGGGTTTTTCGGTACGCCATTGAGCAAGGATTCGGTCGAGGTGGTTTGCCATGGCGCCAGTCTAGCAATTTGCTAAGCACTTAGTTATATTAGCTAAGTGCTTAGTAAAAATTTGAGTTTGATACTCGCGACTTCTTTGGCTCCAATTCTGTGGGGGACCACCTACCTCACCACAACTATGTACCTGCCGGAGGGGCGGCCGCTGCTTGCCGGGGTGCTGCGGGCACTCCCGGCCGGACTGCTCTTGCTGGCCCTGTCGCGTCAACTGCCGCAGGGCTCATGGTGGTGGAAGTCATGGGTGCTGGGACTGCTCAACATTGGGGCATTTTTCGCCCTGTTGTTCATTGCGGCATATCGCTTGCCCGGGGGAGTAGCCGCCATTGTTGGTGGGATTGGACCGCTACTGGTAGCTGTGCTGGCCAGCGCGGTGCTGCATGAAAAGGTGACTGCGCCACGTGTGCTGGTCGGTGGCGCGGGTGTGCTGGGAGTGGCATTGATCGTGCTGCAATCGCAGGCTCGGCTAGACGCGTTGGGCCTTCTTGCCGCAGCGGGAGGAACAGTGTCCATGGCTGCCGGTACGGTCTTGGCCAAGAAATGGGGACAGCCGGTCTCCCGGGGTAGCCGCCCGGTCACAGCATTAGCCACTACGGGCTGGCAACTGATGACGGGTGGAGCTTCCCTTGCTATTTTGCTGCTCGTATTTGAAGGGCTCCCAGCGGACCCGTTGACGGTCACCAATGTGCTTGGGTACTTGTATCTCTCTGTTGCTGGCACGGCATTTGCCTACTTCTGCTGGTTCAGAGGCCTGTCGCGGCTGCCGGCAGGCGCAGCGGCCTTCTTGGGACTACTGAGCCCCGTTGTGGCGATCGTGCTCGGGTGGGCTGTGGTGGGTCAGGCGATGGGGCCCTTGCAGATGGTGGGAATCGCTGTGGTTCTAAGTTCAGTTGCTGCCGGGGTAAGCCTTGGGCATTCGAGAAAGGCTTGGAGGGCTTGGAAGGCTTGGTTGGGTAGGGAAAATGGGGCTGGGTGGGGGCGTCTGGGCTGGGGATGGGTGCAAGTGAGCTACCTCCGGAGCCGTGCCCGTTGGCGGGCTCGGCGCTCGCAGACTCTGTGCTGACTCTATGGACTTGTTGGCTCGTTGATTTGTGGGCTCTCTGGCCTCTCTGACTTGTGGGCGCTGTGGGTGCGCTTCGAGTGAGCGGACTAGTGCCACATTGGATGGGGGATTCGGTATCGAATGCCTAGCCGAATTCGGGATGTGAGCACATTTTTCGAGGCTCTGAATCGTATCTATCGGGGCACATATGCGGACGTTTAGCGTCATCTGTTCCTCCACAGGCAGGGCTGGTGACGGCGTCATTCACCTACGGCGGTTCTGACATCCAGAATGTCAGTGGGTATGCGTAGTGTCTTAAGTAGCAGTAGATCAAGGGCGATCTGGATCAACACTTGTTGCAGGATCTGCCTTAGGTTCAACGAAGCATGTTGGTTCCGTAGGTATTGCTGGCGGTGCTGAGGCGAAATGGCAAGGTGGTGAATCGCATGGTGGCTCCCGAATGGTTGAGTTCCCCCGAAGTTGCGCCCGCCATGAGCGCCTCTGGAATCGGGGTCACAGACGGCATCGCCTCAAAGAGCGGCTCATCGGACGGCAGCACACTAGCAGCCGAAGATTTTGTGGAGGGGTACTCCGGAGCTCCAGGGTCTGAATCGCCGGGAAGTTCCAGCTTTGGAGTAGCTGGCGGAGAAGTAGCTGGTGGGCCAGCGCTTGATGGCTTTGATGAAGCGTGCCAGGAAAATCTTGCAAACACCGATGTTGCGAACTCTGGTGTGGTTGCGATGAACGAATGCCAAGAGCTACTTGAACGAAGTAACAATTTGTTGAGCCGGTGCGGCACCTTCTTCGACCCCGTGATGCTTGCCCAGCTAGATGCTGCACTTGCCCACGAATTCGCGCAGCAGGACCAACGCCGTGTTGTCCAAGCCACGGAGGCCGTTGAGTTGGCTCTTCGTGAGGGCAGAAACGCTGCAGAGTTGGCCCATTTGAGCCAGCGTGTGACAACAGTCAAATCAACGGCCGCTAAGTCCATGTCTCAGGCAACACTTGCCACTGGAGTACTCCGGGCATTGGGCGGCAAAACAACTAGTGCCGGATATGATCCCGAAGCGGTTGATGAGATGTCCGGTGCGGTACTGATTGACGTAGATGGCTCAATGGAACAGACAAAAAATGCTCTGGCCGCGGCACAAGCTCATATTCAAAGTTTTTTTGTTGCTCAGCAACGGCTCAGCCAGGCACGCTCAGGGACTCCAAAGGAGAAAGTGGGCCGAGGAATTCCACATCAGCTTGCACTCGCCAGGCACGAATCACCGTTTCGAGGGCGCCAGCTCTGCGAATTATCTGAAGTGTTGGTGCGGGAGATGCCGTACACCATGCGAGCATTCTCGCAAGGAAAAATCAGCGAGTACAAAGCTGGAATTGTTACGAGGGAAACTGTTTTCCTCTCACTGGAACACCGGCAAGCGGTGGACCGCAGTATAAGTGGAGACCTCGAAGAGGTTGGGCGTCTAGGAAATAGGGAACTTGCTGCTGCAGCGAGGAGAGCCGCCTACGCACTGGAGCCTGAAGCGTTTGTGAAGCGGCAAGAGAAAGCGGTGGGAGAGCGTTATGTTTCACTTCGGCCGGCCGCGGACGGCATGACCTTCCTGACAGCCCTGATCCCGTTGAAGCAAGGAGTGCGCATTCTGGCCACGCTGACAAAGGTTGCTGATAGTCGGAAGGCTGCCGGTGATGAGCGTGGGAAAGGGCAAGTGATGGCCGACGCGCTGATGCACCGACTCATCCAACATGCTCCCTGCGACGAAGGCCCGGGAACACTCAGTGACCACAGGGGAGTACCCGAGGGCGGGTTTTCCCCCACAGTTGTACTGCAGGATGACAAGCTCCAAGAGGATCGCCGGCAGGAAGAGCAAGTCACGAGAGACCGGCAGTGGGGCAGTATGCCCTTCGCCGGATCTCAGAACGGAACAGCAGGGAATCTGCAGTGCACGACAGTGGACGAGGCCAGCATCTCCTTGGAACTTGTCATGACGGACAGATCGCTGTTTGGAAGCGACAATGAGCCAGCAATACTGGTCGGCTATGATCCCATTCCAGCCCCTATTGCCCGTGACATGGTCCTGATTGATGGATTCTCTCCCAAGGTGTGGCTGAAACGGCTCTTCACCCATCCGGGAACCAACCAGCTTCTGGCAATGGATTCAAAAAGCAGGCTCTTCCCGGAAGGAATGAAAGAATTTCTGAGGCTCCAGGACCAACGTTGCCAGAAACCCTATTGCGATGCACCAATCCGGGAGTATGACCACATCAAGGCCTACGCAGCTGGGGGAGCTACTTCTCTGGACAATGGCCAAGGTCTCTGTTCGGACTGTAACGGCGCCAAGGAATCGCCAGGCTGGGTCTTCGAGCGAACGGAAGGCTCCGAGTCATCCGGGGCTGCCGCAAATAAGCCGCCAGGGATCAGCATTATCACCCCAACCGGTCACCGTTACGTCTCCACAGCACCACCATTACCGGGCTACTAGGATCCAACCGCCTAGAGCCGCCGAGGCCGTGGCGAGCGTGTGCCTTCCCTCCAGAATTTTGCGCACTTCTGGGTCGAGGTTCCGCGACCAGAATCTACCAAGGCTGTGGCTCCAGAGAATCGGCGGGTTTCGAAGCAGAGAAATACAAATCGGGAACATCTGCCCTCCGAGCACCTGGGTGAATATCCGTCGCGGAGTGTCCCATAATTAGCAGAGTCCCACCGGGTGCAACAGCTGCTGCGAGCCGCGCGTACAGTGGCTCTCGATCAACCGTGAGCAGGTGCATGAACTGGGCATAAACCAGATCAAAGCTGGACGCTAGGGGAGTCCATGTCAGTAGATTCTGATGTTCCCAGGAAATGGACCCCGCCAAGTCCAAAGCCTAAACATGCTCGTTGGCAGGTTTGAGCGCTATGCATGAAATGTCCACCCCCGTCACGCTCCAGCCGCGACGGGCGAGCCATACTCCATCGGCGCCTTCGCAACAGCCCGCATCAAGAGCTGCAAGAGCAGTCCGAGGCTCTGTTGATCCCTCGACTTGTTCTTCGGTCAGCTCATAACCTCGTCTAGAAGCCGATACTGCGGCGTGTCCAGACATTTCGGCGACCAGCTGGGGGTTTGCCAGCCCGCTCCACACCGTGGTGCTGCCGCTGTAGCTCTGTTGAACGTCAGATCCTTGGCGTAATATTCGGCGCGCTTTCCATAACGCACACTCTAACGCCGCACATGTTAACTCCGAGTAGCAGTGATCAATTGCTGATACCAGTAGTAGGAATCCTTGGGGGTGCGCTTCTGCGTTTCATAATCAACATGGACCAGGCCGAAGCGCTGAGAGTATCCGGCCGCCCATTCAAAGTTGTCCAGGAGCGACCAATGGAAGTAGCCGCGGACATCGACGCCAGCGTCCATAGCGGTTTTCAGTGCCCTCAGGTGAGCATCGGTATAGGTAATCCTGCGCTTGTCCGCGACCCGTCCGGCGTCGTCCGGGCCATCGTTATAGGAGGCGCCATTCTCGGTGATGTAGATGGGCGGAAGTGAATCTCCGTAACGTTTCTTGAAACTCACCAGTAAATCTGTGAACGCAGCCGGGACCACGGGCCAATCGAAATCTGTGCGTGGATAGCCCTGCAACTCGCGTAAGGAAAACGGTAGCGAAGCATCCAAAGCGTGTCCGTCAATGAGGGCGCCATCCTCCTCGGTGGGCGCTCCAACCATGGTGGGATTGTAGGAATTGATTCCGTACCAGTCGATCGGGGTGGAGATGATAGCGAGGTCACGCTCCGGGGTAGGCGGGAGAAACGGGGCCAGTGCCTCGGGGTAGGCGCCGGTGAGGATGGGGTCGGCAAAGAGCCAGTTGGTGATGTTGTCGTAGATCCCGGCGGCAGCAAGATCCGCCTCACTCTCACTGGCAGGCCACGTGAGCGCGTGGTTGTTGGCGAGACCAATATTGCTGGCTCCCGCAGAACGCAGCGCCTGGACACCGAGGCCGTGTGCGAGTAACTGGTGATGCGCGACTGGCAGGGCTTCAAAGCCGAGCGCCAGCCCCGGTGCGTGAATGCCAGCACCGTATCCAAGTAGCGTCACCACAACGGGTTCGTTGATGGTGATCCACCGCGGGATCCTATCGGCAAAGTGCTCGCCGAGAATCTGGGCGTAGTCGGCGAACCGTTCGGCAGTATCCCGATTGAGCCACCCGCCAGCCTGTTCGAGCGCCAATGGAGTGTCCCAGTGAAACAGGGTGGGGCTGGGGGTGATCCCGGCCTCGAGTAGTCCGTCAACGAGTTTGTCGTAAAACCCCAGCCCCGCGGCGTTCACCGCACCTTTGCCGGTTGGCTGGATGCGGGACCACGAGAAACTGAAGCGGTATGCGTCGACACCAAGCTTCTGCATGAGCTCGATGTCCTCGGGATAGCGGTGGTAGTGGTCGCAGGCTATTGCTCCAGTGTCGCCGTTGTGAACCCGCCCAGATTCGGCCACGAAGGCATCCCAGCTTGATGGGCCCCTGCCGGCTTCGTTGACGGCACCTTCAATTTGGTAGGAGGCGGTAGAAACACCCCACACAAAATCGCTCGGAAAATTAGGGAACTCTGGCGTTTCCATGGAGACCTCTCATCGACGGCTTGGGCAAGAGCATCACGGACAAGGGGAAGGAAGTCAAGGGCTAGGGTGCCGCTGCATGCACCCGCAACGAAGTCCATGAGCTTTTCACATTCTCCCGAGCAGGTTTTCGCGGCGATCACCAAGACCGTCGAGGCTGGCAAGTAGGAGTTGGCTGCCTTGGAGTTAATCTGCGGCGGCGTGGACGGGGCACCCAAGGCGCTGATGGCTAAGTGCAAGCACGGCAAAACGGCTAGTAAGACCCTCGCTGCCATAGCTGGGCAGCTGAACTGAAGCACCTCTTGGCATATGCCCGAAGTAGGCATATGGTGGGCGCATGTCTACCTCGCTAACCACCTCGGCTTTCTGGATTCTCACCGCTCTCGCCAGTGGGCGTAGGCATGGGTACGAGATCATGCTCGAGAGCACCAAAGCATCTGATGGTCGGGTGGGACTGAAAGCCACCACACTCTATGCAGCCTTGGAACGCCTCGAGCGAGACGGGTTAGTAGCGGCCGACGGTGACGAGATTGTCTCTGGACGGGCCCGGCGCTATTACCGGTTGACGGATCAAGGTGCAACGCGCCTGGATGAAGAAGCTCGAGTTCTTCAATCGCAGGCACGAGTAGCGCTCAAGCGGCTCGCCGGCCACAGTTTTGCGTTCACCAACAGCGGCGTCCGTACTGCCGGCGCTACCGGATCCGGCGTCCTTAACTCAGGATTCACTGGAGGGATCGCCCAGTGAACCGTCCAGAGCAGTCGCTTCCCAGTCTCACGGAAGCGCGATATGCCCGCATGTTGCGCTGGTATCCAAAAGCGTGGCGTGAGGAAAACGGTGCCGCGCTGCTTGGAACCATGCTGGACGCCGCTGATGCCCGCGGAATGCTGAAGCCCAGCGCGGGGGAGCGTTTCTCATCCATGACCCACGGTGTTGGAACTCGACTCGACGCAAAGCTAGCAATGCGCAGCGGTGTAGCTGCAATCGTTGTTGCGCTCGCAGTCGGCGTCATTTTCACGTGGGGCTTGCAGGCACTGGCTGAAGCCGGATACAGCTGGCTATTGCCAGCGTTGAATGCCGGTTTGGGCCCGGCGTTGGTCATGGTTTCGGCGTGCGCTCTCCTCCGCCATCGAGGTGCTGTCTCTGGGCCCCGTGCCCTGGGAATTCTTGCACTTGCCATCGTCGCAGGAGGGCTCGCCGCGGCCACATGGCAGGGACTCTCGCTCGCCTTCGATGCGGCAGATGAAGGGACGGCCGACCCGTTCCTAACCCAAATAGTGGGCCCGCTGTTTCTGGTGGCATGGGCCTCGGGCACCACGGCGGCCGTACTCCTGCTCGATTCGATCTCCTCTGGACGGCTCACATGGCGTCGATTGCTGGGGCTTGTTCTGGCCGGGGGATTCGGTGCCTTGCTCGCGGGCGTCGTGCTGCTCGTGCCTTTTATGCCCGCCGCGGCAGCGGTGCTTGTCACGGTGCTGGCCGCCGCTCAGTATCACCGCGAAACAAAGGTGGCTCCGGCGTCGAGCATTACGAATCCGGATCCCCATTTCACACTTGGATGCACACCGGCAAGTACGACGCCGGCTCCCGGACTCCATCTGAAAGCGGCGGTCCCGCACCCGCTGGCAGCGCGGCTTCTGGCTGGCGTCAGTGGCGTGGGTGGAACCGTGGGAGTTGTGTACGCGCTGACGGGGTCGGCGTGGGGCGCGGCCATCGATGGGACCCAAGCCATGGGACAGGGCATCACCATTGGGTTGGTATCGGCGGTGCCGTTGCTGGCTGCGCTGGGGCTGCGATTAGGGACCTTGCTTAAGCGGAAGCCGCGGCATATTTGGGGACCGTTATTGCTGGCTGCCCTGGCGTGTGGGGCGATGGCCGCGGCGTATACGAAGGCTCCGTCGTGGGACGGTATGGTGTTGGGAATGCTGATGTCATCCACGTTTGGTGGCGCGGCCCTGGCATGGTCGCTATTTCCGGTGCTGCCGGGATCGCGGGCACTTCGGGTGTTGCTGGGGACCCTCATGGGTGCCGTCGTGACGGCGTTTCTGGGCGTCATGATCTTGCCGATGCTGGTGTTCGGGATCCCGTTGGCGGCCGCTGCACTGGTTATTTGGCCAAGGCGAAAGCGTCCAGCAGGCTACCAAACCATGGCAGCGCAAACCTTGTAGAGCTTAGTGGGCAAGGTAGAGCTTAGTGGGCGAGCAGCCAGGTGGGGTTTCTGGTCGCACGGAATCGCCGGCGCACGGATCTTCCGCTCGCGAGTCCTCACGTCTGGCCCCCAAACTGGCCGTTTGGGGGCCAGACGTGAGGACTCGAAGAGTGTGATCGCATCCACTAACCACTATCCCCGATCGCGTCCGCTAACCCGACCCGCTCAAACAAAAAACACCCCGATCCATGGATCAGGGTGTTTCATTGTGCCCTCGGAGGGATTCGAACCCCCGACCTACGGTACCGGAAACCGACGCTCTATCCCCTGAGCTACGAAGGCGTGGCAACCGTGGCTGCCAATGGGAACGAGAAAGAGCTTAGCAGGTGTGGGGGCTCGGATGTAAAACGCAAGCACTTTGGCCCGGCCGCTGGCAGGTATTGTTGGGCCAATGGGGAACTTACGAGCATGAAAAAAAAGCACCAAGTCTGGCTTTTTGCCGCAGCAATAATTCTGACCGCACTGACACTCCGTGCCGCCGTGACTGTGGTTCCGCCGTTGATCTCAACCATCAACTACGACCTCCCACTGAGCACTTCAACCATCGGCATTCTGGGCATGCTCCCCACCGCGGCCTTCGCGATTTTCGGCTTCATGACCCCGTACATGATCCGTTGGGCGTCGCTGGAGAAACTCATTGTCCTGGCGATCGTGGTGGGAGTGGTGGGCCAGATCGCCCGAGTCTTGGTGCCCAACACGCCGCTGTTCTTACTGTTTTCCGTGGTGGCATTTGGTGGGCTCGGCGCCGGTAATGTGCTGCTTCCACCGCTGGTAAAAAAACATTTCCCCACTAAAGTCGGCTTGATGACGGCCCTCTACGTCACCTCGATCTCCATCGGTACGGCCCTGCCCGCGCAACTATCCGTCCCCGTCGCCGACGCCACCAACTGGCAGTTCTCCCTCGCCGCGTGGGCAGGCATCAGCACCATCGCCCTCATTCCGTGGCTGGTGGCGCTCATTTCCCCAAGCACGACGCCGGCCGCCACCAGCGCTGCCAAGGCACCTCCCGCCGTCGTGCTTCAGGGCGATGAAAGGGTTCGTTTTGCAACCGCGCCGCTAACTGCACCTGCGCCGAAAATGAACCTGTGGCGTTCGCCGACCGCGTGGGGGTTGATGTTCATGTTCGGCTGCACGTCCCTGAATACCTACGCCATGTTTGCTTGGTTGCCTGAAATTCTCACCGAAGCAGGGCTTGATCGGGGACAGGCAGGATCCATGCTGGCCCTGTTTGCTGCGTTGGGTCTGCCTATGAGCCTGACCATCCCGCTGATCGCCGCCAGGATGCGCAACCCGTTCCCGGTAGTGGTGGTGATGCTTTCGTGTTTTGTGGCTGGTTACTTGGGGTTGCTGCTCTCGCCGGCCAGTGGGACATGGATTTGGGTGGCTCTAGCCGGACTTGGGCCCGGTACGTTCCCGCTTTCGCTGTTGCTGATCAATCACCGCACGCGCACCCAAATCGGTGCAGGAGCGCTGTCCGGATTTGGTCAGGGCATGGGCTACGCGCTGGCCTGCACCGGGCCGCTGTTCTTTGGATTGTTGCACCAGTGGACGGATTCATGGACCGCACCGTTCATGTTCTTGTTTGTCAGCCTGGTGCTGTTGGGCATGGGCGCGTGGATCATTTGCCGCCCCAGGATGCTCGAGGACGATTTCGCCCCGCGGGTCTAGTTCAGCGGGTCTAGCCCAGCGCAGCCCCGCGTGCCCAGCGCAGCCCCGCCCCGCGTTGACCCGTGAGGAATGGTCGCTTTCACCGTTCTAAATGACCATTCCTCACGGATCAATTCATGAAATCAATTCATGGAACCGTCAAGTTTGCTTGGCCTGGAAAGGCTGAAAGAAAAACACCGAGGGAACTGCCACATTTTGGGCATCGTGGCAGCGGATTGGGGGAGGGCACAGGGAGAACCGTACACTTAGAGGCGTGACTCCTGAAGAACTTTCTGCCGCCATTACCACTTGCCTAAAAGACGCTGTCGACGCCGGTGAACTCACCGTTCCGCTCGAAGTGCTGCCCACAGAAGTCCGAGTGGAGCGGCCCAAGAGCCGCGAGCACGGCGACTGGGCCACCAACATTGCGCTTCAGCTGGCTAAGCCGGCCGGAGTCCCGCCGCGCAAAATTGCCGATATTCTGCAGACTCGCCTAAGTGAAATCCCTGGCGTGTCCAAGGTTGATATTGCTGGTCCGGGTTTTTTGAACATCACCGTTGACGCCGCTGCCGCCGGAGAATTGGCCAAAGCCATCGTGGAAGCTGGAGTAAGTTTCGGCACCACTACAGCCATGGCCGGCACCAAAATTAACTTGGAGTTTGTCTCCGCCAACCCCACCGGTCCCATCCACTTGGGTGGTACCCGCTGGGCCGCCGTGGGCGATTCGCTGGCACGGATCTTCCAGTCACAGGGTGCCGATGTAACCCGCGAGTACTACTTCAACGACCACGGCAACCAGATCGATAAGTTTGCCCGTTCCTTGCTGGCCAGCGCCAAGGGCGAGCCTGCGCCGGAAGATGGTTACGGTGGAGATTACATTGTAGACATCGCCACAGAGGTCATGACCAACAACCCCGGCATCCTGGAATCAGAGGATCCGCAGGAAGAGTTCCGCGCCCAGGGCGTTGAGCTCATGTTCGCCGCGATCCGCACCTCCCTGCACGAGTTCGGAGTGGACTTTGACGTGTACTTCCACGAGAACTCGCTGTTCGAAGATGGTGCTGTGGAGAAGTTGCTTGATCAGCTCAAGGGCTCCGGCAACATGTACCTCAAAGACGGCGCCTGGTGGCTGAACTCCACCGACTACGGCGACGACAAGGACCGCGTAGTCATCAAGAGTGATGGCAACGCAGCCTACATCGCCGGTGATATCGCCTACTTCAGGAACAAACGTGACCGCGGCTTCGATCTGTGCATCTACATGCTCGGCGCCGATCACCACGGCTATGTTGCCCGTCTTAAGGCCGCCGCGGCAGCCATGGGCGATGATGCAAACCGTGTTGAGGTGCTCATCGGCCAGATGGTGAACTTGGTCCAAGACGGCAAGCCCGTACGCATGTCCAAGCGTGCCGGCACCGTGGTCACCATGGAAGACCTCGTGGAAGCTGTGGGCACCGACGCCGCCCGCTACTCCCTGGCGCGGTTCTCCAGCGATTCCAATATTGACATTGACTTGGACGTGCTGACCAAGAAGTCCAACGAGAACCCCGTGTTTTACGTCCAGTACGCCCACGCCCGCACCTGCGCCGTGGCCCGCAATGCTGCCGCAGCCAACGTAGAGCGCACCGTGTTCGACGCCGCTGCGCTCAGCCACGCCACCGAGTCTGAGCTGCTGGCAGTTCTGGGTCAGTACCCGGGCATGTTGTCCCAGTCCGCAGGATTCCGCGAACCGCACCGGGTGGCTCGCCACCTGGAAGTCATTGCCGGCGCCTACCACCGCTGGTACGACGCTTGCCGCGTCACCCCCATGGGCGAGGAAGCCGTCACCGACGTGAACCGCACCCGCCTCTGGCTCAACGACGCCGTGGGGCAGGTTCTCGCCAACGGCCTGGCACTGCTGGGCGTCTCCGCCCCGGAACGGATGTAAGTACATGACCGAATTGCAGATTGCTGGGGCCGAGCTGGCTCCGCAGTGGTTGCCTGCCGCAGGGGATGTCAATCAGTTGCTGCCCTCCATGTGGGCGCACGACGTCGAACGTGGACTAAGTGGTGAAGTCACCATCAGCGGGATCCCCGTCAGCGAGCTCAAAGAGCAGTTCGGTACCCCGCTGTTCGTTATGAGCGAGGATGACTTCCGTGCCCGCGCCCGAACCTTTAAAGACGCATTCGATGCAGCTTTCAAAGACATTTGCGGCGGCGTGGACGTCTACTATGCAGGCAAGGCTTTCTTGTCCACCGAGGTAGCCCGCTGGGTTGCTGACGAGGGTTTGCGTTTGGACACATGCTCCGGCGGGGAATTGGCTGTGGCCAAGCGTGCCGGAATCACGGGTGAAAACTTAGGACTGCATGGCAATAACAAGTCAGCTGCGGAAATCAACCGCGCCCTGGACATGGGCTTGGGCCGGATTGTGGTGGACAGCCTCCACGAGCTCAAGCGCGTGGCAGAGATTGCAGCGGCCCGCGGGGAAAAAGCCAACGTCATGTTGCGCCTGACTCCCGGCGTGCACGCCCACACGCACGAGTCCATTGCCACGGCTCACGAGGACCAAAAGTTCGGCCTGAGCTTTATCGCCGAGGATCCCGAAGCTCCCGGCATGAGCGCTGCCGAGGCCGCCGCGAAGCTGGCCGTAGAAGCGCAAAGCATTAACTTCTTGGGCTTCCACGCGCACATTGGTTCGCAAATCTTTGAAGCCGAAGGCTTTGAAATTGCTGCCCGCAAACTGTTGGCGTTCACGCATAAAATCCAGAACACATACGGCATCACGCTGCCCGAGCTGGATCTTGGTGGCGGCTACGGCATCGCCTACACCGCGGTGGACACCCCGCGCCCAGCTGCTGAAGTCGCACAGGCGATGGCCGCCGTCGTCCGTGATACCTGCGCGGAACTGGGCATGAGCGCTCCTCGGATTTCCATTGAGCCGGGCCGTGCCATTGTTGGCAGCACCACCTTCACTCTGTATGAGACAGGCACACTGAAAACCGTGCAGGTTGAAGTTGATGGGCAAGAGGATGTGACGGCTCCGCGTCGTTATGTGTCGGTAGATGGCGGAATGAGCGATAACGCCCGTCCGGTGCTGTATGAGGCTGATTATTCGGCAGTTTTGGCCAGCCGCGCCTCTCAAGAGGCTCCCGCTTTGTCCCGAGTAGTGGGCAAACATTGCGAGAGTGGTGACATTGTTGTTAGAGATGTATATCTGCCCAATGACGTGGCGGCCGGGGATTTGCTTGCAGTTCCCGGAACGGGCGCGTACTGCTGGGCATTAGCCAGCAACTATAACTACGTGCCCCGTCCGCCTGTCGTGGCTATTAAGAACGGCACCGCACGTTTGATTGTGCGGGGAGAAACCGAAGACGATTTGCTGGCACGCGATTTAGGGGCCTAGAGACCTTTGACAGAGCGCAATACCGTGGACACCAATGTGTCCGCCAACATCAAGACCCTGAAAGTGGCGCTCCTTGGCGCCGGAAATGTGGGCTCGCAGGTTGCCCGCATTTTGCTAGAAGACGCAGAGGCGCTGGCGGCCCGAACAGGGGCCCGGCTGGAGCTGGTGGGAATCGCGGTACGGAACATTGACGCTCCGCGTGAGGTCAATGCCCCCCGCGAGCTCTACACCACTGACGCCTCCGCCCTGGTGCGCACTGCCGACATTGTGATTGAGCTGATGGGTGGCATTGAGCCCGCCCGCACGCTGATTCTGGAAGCCATTGAGCACGGGGCAACCGTGGTCACCGGTAACAAGGCGCTGCTGGCTGTGGATGGTCCTACTCTGTACGAGAAGGCCGACGCCGCTGGTGTCCAGCTCTCCTACGAGGCTGCCGTGGCCGGTGCCATTCCCATCCTGCGACCCATCACGGATTCGCTGGCCGGGGACAAGATCACCCGCGTCATGGGCATTGTCAACGGCACTACGAACTTCATCCTGGACGCCATGGATTCCACGGGCGCCGAGTTTGCGGACGCGCTGGCTGAGGCTACGCGTTTGGGTTATGCCGAAGCTGATCCCACCGCCGATATTGAGGGCCACGACGCCGCCGCCAAGGGTGCCATCTTGGCTTCCCTAGCCTTCCACACGCGTTTTGCGTTGGAAGATGTGAACTGCCAGGGCATCACCTCCGTCACGGCGGGCGACATTGCCGCTGCCAAGGATGCCGGCTACGTCATTAAGTTGCTGGCGATCGCACAGAAGCTCGACGGCGGTGTGAGCGTGCGTGTGCACCCCACCTTGATTCCCCGCGAACACCCTCTGGGTGCTGTTCGTGGCGCGTTCAATGCTGTTTTTGTTGAAGCAGAAAATGCCGGTGAGCTCATGTTCTACGGAGCTGGTGCAGGAGGATCCCCGACGGCATCAGCGATTATGGGTGACGTTGTTTCAGCTGCACGTCGGCTGGTTCTGGGCGGCCCGGGCCGCACCGATTCCACCATTGAGGTGCTGCCGGTTCTGCCCATCGATAAGGTGAGCACCCGTTACTACATCGGCCTAGATGCCGCCGATCAGCCCGGTGTCTTGTCCAAGATTTCTGCGTTGTTTGCCGAAAACGGGGTCTCCATTGAGACCATGCGGCAGACGGTGCATCGCGACCGCGATGAGAGTGAAAATGGTGGCCCGGCAACTGCGGAGCTACGCATTGTTACCCACCGCGCAAGCGAGGCCGCTTTGGCGGCAACGGTTGAGGCCATCAAGGGTCTTGACATTATTAATTCAGTTACGAGTGTCTTGAGGGTGGAGGGAGTCTAATGGCTCATCAGTGGCGTGGAGTAGTCCGCGAATATGCAGAGCGTCTTCCGGTAACGGCAGATACCAAGATCATCACCCTGGGCGAAGGCGGCACACCCTTGGTGTACGCACAGCAGCTCTCGGCCTTGACGGGTTCCAATGTGTACCTGAAGGTGGAAGGCATGAACCCCACCGGTTCCTTCAAGGATCGTGGCATGACCATGGCCATGACGGCGGCTGTGGCAGCCGGTGCCAAGGCAGTTGTTTGTGCCTCAACCGGTAACACCTCCGCGTCGGCAGCGGCCTACGCCAAGGCGGCCGGTCTGACCTGTGCAGTCTTGGTGCCGGAAGGCAAAATCTCCATGGGCAAGCTCAGCCAGGCTGTGGCTCACGGCGCTACCATCTTGCAGGTGGATGGCAACTTCGATAACTGCTTGGATGTGGCTCGCAAGCTCGCCGAGTCCTACCCGGTTTTCCTCGTGAACTCGGTCAACCCGGCCCGCATTGAGGGCCAGAAGACCGGTGCGTTCGAAGTGGTGGATGCTCTGGGCGATGCCCCGGATTACCACGTGCTGCCCGTAGGAAACGCTGGCAACATCAGTGCTTACTGGCGCGGTTACCGCGAATACGCGGCTCCGTATGAATCTGCAACAGCCGGAACTTTGCCTGCTGTCTCCACACACACTCCCATCATGTGGGGCTTCCAGGCTGCCGGCGCTGCGCCGTTCGTTGCCGGGCACCCCATTTTGGAACCGGACACAATTGCTACGGCTATACGTATCGGTAACCCGGCGTCGTGGGATATGGCTATTGCTGCACGCGATGAGTCCGGCGGACTCATTGAAGCCGTCACGGATGAGGAAATCCTCGCCGCGCACCGCTGGCTTTCGGCCAAGGAAGGCGTCTTTGTGGAGCCCGGCTCCGCAGCAGGGGTTGCTGGCCTCATCAAGAAGCATGAAGCGGGAGAAGTACCCTCCGGTAAGACCTTTGTCATCACCGTCACTGGTCATGGTTTGAAGGACCCCGATTGGGCTCTGAAGAACGCCGACGGTAGCGCCGCACAGCCTCAGTCTGTGGCATTTGACGTGGTTACCGTTGCCGACGCACTCGGCCTGACGGCCTAGCAGCACACCATCATGACAGGGTCCACCATGACAGGTTCAAGCACCACATCCCCGCTACCTCAGGCGCCGCTTTTAAAGACTCCGCTTTCAAGGACCACCGCCACGGTGCGGGTGCCCGGCACTAGCGCCAATCTTGGGCCTGGCTTTGACTCGCTAGGTCTGGCGGTTTCGCTCTATGACACTCTGACCATCACTACGTTGGATGGCCCGGAGCTGGAATTTGAGCTGAGTGGGGAAGGAGTGGATGAGCTTCCTCGGGACGCCAGCCACCTGGTGGTAAAGACCCTCGATATTGCTTGGGCACGTCTGGGCTACAGCCGTGGGGGAGTTCGGGTCACTGCTAACAATGTGCTCCCGCACGGCCGTGGCCTGGGATCCTCGGCATCGGCGATCGTGGCTGCCATCATGGCCGCCAATGCGCTGGTGGCACCGGAGGATCAGCAGGATCGAGCTTGGGTTTTGCAGCTCGCCTCCGAACTTGAAGGCCACCCGGATAACGTAGCGCCCGCCATCTTTGGTGCGGTGGCCGTTTCGTGGCAGGACGGTGCGGATTACTCCAGCGCCAGGCTCACGCCGTCGAACATGGTAGTTCCTGTGGTGGCCATTCCGGACGTTGAGCTCAAAACCGAACGGGCCCGTGGCATGCTGCCGGCCACTGTTCCGCACGCTGACGCTGCCGCCAACTCGGGCCGGGCGGCGTTGCTCATGCACGCGCTCACCAACGATCCGTCACTGTTGCTACCTGGAACCCGCGATTACCTGCACCAGGATTACCGCGCCGAGGCCATGCCTGCCAGTGCGGCGTTGGTTGATCTTTTGCGCCGTGACGGGCACGCAGCCTTCATTTCTGGTGCAGGCCCCACGGTCATGGTGCTTGCCAATGGTGGTGCCGAAGCCGAGGTAATCGTGGGCCGAATCACAGATTTGTCTAAGGGTGATGAAAATTCCGCTTCAAACGCCGTGTCTTGGCGAGTTTTGCGGCTCGAAGTGGACCTTGAGGGTGCTAAAGTAAAGATGCATCCGTAGTTCGTAGACACTCTTCCTTTTGGCTGTTATTTGGTCAGTACGGAAACAAATAGTGTTTATTTGACCCATGATGCCGCCTTTGCAGCCTGCACCTTTCGTGTGCAGTTACCGCTGGATCAACGCATGGCAGCCGCCGGTTTGGTTCTGGGATCGCTCCATTTGAGACCCGATTCAAAAGGTGAATCACACCATTTCCTTTCATTAAGCCGTATTTTTCGGCGATGGGAATGGAACCTCGGGTATGTCCCATTGTTAGCCAGTGCGGCAACAACTGGGGAGCTCGACACTAATCATCGCGGCCCCAATAATTGGGCCCGCCATCGAGGGGGAAGGATCCTTCGTGACCGAAACCGCAACTTCAGCCGCTGCTCCCAAGTCTGCTGAATCAAACATCACTAGCGCACCTGCAAAGTCCGCAGGTCTTGCTGGGTTGAAGCTCGCCCAGCTGCAGGTCTTGGCTGGACAGCTGGGCATCACCGGTGGTTCCCGGATGCGCAAGGGCGATCTTGTTGAAGCCATTTCAGCTCATCAGCGCGGTTCTTCCGTGGCTGACCGGCCGGCTCGCTCCAACGCCAACACTGGCGCAGCGTCCGAGACAACATCTGCTGCCAATGGTGCTGCAGAAAAGAGCGGGACAGCCACACGCTCAAGCCGCCGCGGCTCCTCAGCCAAGGCTGCCGCTGACAGTAAGACAGCCGCCGCCGCAGCGCCTGCCGCAACCGAGACTCCTGCCGCTAGCGATAGCAGCTCCCGCGAGACCGCAGCTGCGAGTGAGGCTCCCGAGCGGCCCGCCCGCGGACGTGGCCGCACCCGCCGTGCTGCCAGCAGCGACGGCATTATCACCACGGATTCGGCCTCGAACTCCGGGGTAGTCACCGCCGAGGCGACCGCTGTTGAAGCCACATCGAACGATTCTGCCGGAGCGTCCACTCAGGAGAGCAACGAGAACGACGGCGATAACCGCCGCCAGTCCCGTACCCGCAACCGCCGTTCACAGGGTGGTTCACGCCAGCAGGATGCACCTAGCGATGCCGCTGGAGTTGCTGAAATCGTGGCTCCTGAAACTGCCGAGACCTCTGATGGCGAAGCCAGCCAGGGCGAGAACACCGAGAACGGTGACCGTAACGGCCGCAACCAGCGCAATAGCAACCAGCGCAACCAGCGCAACAGCAGTGACCGCAACAGCAGTGACCGCAACGCCGCCACGAGCAACACCGATTCCAGCAGCAACAGCAGCAGCAACAGCAATAACAACTCTAGCGATGACGAAGACGGGTCGCGTAACAACCGCAACCGTCGTAACCGCCGGGACCGTAACTCCAACGATTCAAACGATCGCAACGATCGCAACGATCGCAACGATCGCAACGACCGTAACGATCGCAGCGGCAACAGCAACAGCAACAACAGCAATAGCCGCAATGATCGCAACGACCGTTTCCGCGACCGCAACGAACGCCGCCGCGGCCGCACTCAGGGTCCGGACTTTGATGACACCGAGCTGACCGAGGACGATGTCCTGCTGCCCGTAGCTGGTATCTTGGACATCTTGGAAAACTACGCATTTGTGCGTACCTCCGGCTACCTCCCCGGTTCCAATGATGTCTATGTCTCCTTGTCGCAGGTCAAGAAGTATAACCTGCGTAAGGGCGACGCCGTCGTAGGTGCCATCCGCGCACCTCGCGAAGGCGAAGACCGCAGCAACGCTCAGAGCGCGCGTCAGAAGTTCAATGCCTTGGTGCGTGTCACGAGCGTGAACGGCAAGAACCCGGATGAGCTCAAGAGCCGTGTTGAGTTCGCCAAGCTGGTTCCGCTGTACCCGTCGGAGCGTCTGCGTCTGGAGACTGACTCCAAGAAGATCGGACCCCGTGTTATCGACCTGGTGGCCCCGATCGGTAAGGGCCAGCGTGGCCTGATCGTGTCCCCGCCCAAGGCTGGTAAGACGCTGATCCTGCAGTCGATCGCCAACGCGATCACCATCAATAACCCTGAAGTTCACCTCATGATGGTGTTGGTTGACGAACGCCCCGAAGAAGTAACCGACATGCAGCGCACGGTTAAGGGTGAGGTCATTGCCTCTACCTTCGACCGTCCCGCCGACGACCACACACAGGTAGCCGAACTCTCCATCGAGCGCGCCAAGCGTCTGGTGGAAATGGGTATGGATGTGGTTGTGCTGTTGGATTCCATGACCCGTTTGGGCCGTGCTTACAACAACTCGGCACCGTCTTCTGGCCGAATCCTCTCCGGTGGTGTGGATTCCGCAGCCCTGTACCCGCCCAAGCGCTTCTTCGGTGCAGCCCGCAACATTGAAAACGGTGGCTCACTGACCATTTTGGCCACGGCACTGGTGGAGACCGGTTCCAAGGCTGATGAGGTCATCTTCGAAGAGTTCAAGGGCACCGGCAACATGGAGTTGCGCCTCTCACGCCAGCTGGCTGACAAGCGCATCTTCCCGGCTGTTGACGTCAATGGCTCCGGTACCCGACGCGAAGAGAACTTGCTTTCCCCCGAGGAAGTCAAGATCATGTGGCGTCTGCGCCGCGTGCTCTCAGGTTTGGAAATGCAGCAGTCTCTTGAGCTGCTGACCTCCAAGCTGCGTGAAACACAGTCCAACGTTGAGTTCCTCATGCAGATCCAGAAGACAACTTTGGGTTCCAAGGCAGAACAAGACAAGTAGCTATGCATAAGAGGCGGGGCCGTACATCATTGTGCGGGCCCGCCTCTTGGCGTTGAAGCACCTGACGCCAATGCGCTGGAAGTTACTGCCCTGCCTGTTGGAAAGACTTTAGTTATTAGACTTGACTCACGTCGAGAGAGGTTTTTGAAATGTTTGAATCCATCCACGGTTTGCTTGATGAGCACGCCGAGCTGCAGATGCGTTTGAGTGAGCCTGAAGTGCACGCCGACCAGGCATTGGCACGCAAGCTGGGCCGCCGGTATGCCGAATTGAGCAACGTGGTTGCAGGACACCACCAAGTCGAATCGATCGGTGACGATCTAGAAGCTGCCCGTGAGATGGCAGCTGAGGACGCCGAGTTTGCCGCTGAGGTTCCCGTTTTGGAAGCACAACTGGCTGCAGCTCAGGAGAAGTTGCGCCGTTTGTTGATTCCGCGTGATCCCGACGATGCCCGCGACGTCATCTTGGAAGTCAAGGCCGGTGAAGGTGGAGACGAAGCAGCCTTGTTCGCCGCCGATCTGGTGCGCATGTACACCCGTTACGCCGACCAGCGAGGGTGGAAGACGGAAATTATCTCCGCAACAGAGTCTGATCTGGGTGGCTACAAGGATATTTCCATTGCCGTCAAGGGCCGCTCCAATGATCCCGCAGAAGGCGTGTTTGCGCGTCTGAAGTTTGAAGGCGGCGTGCACCGTGTGCAGCGTGTGCCGGCTACGGAATCTCAGGGACGAATTCACACCTCGGCCGCCGGTGTTTTGGTGCTCCCCGAAGTGGATGAGCCCGAAGAAGTGGACATCAACCAAAACGATCTCAAGATCGATGTTTACCGTTCCTCCGGCCCGGGCGGTCAGTCCGTGAACACCACTGACTCCGCGGTTCGCATTACTCACCTTCCCACCGGAATTGTGGTGGCGATGCAGAATGAGAAGTCGCAGCTGCAGAACCGTGAAGCCGGTATGCGTGTGCTCCGTGCCCGTATTTTGGCGCACCAGCAGGCCATTGTTGATGCCGAGAACTCGGCCGTTCGCAAGTCGCAGATCCGTACCATGGACCGGTCGGAACGAATCCGTACCTATAACTACCCGGAGAACCGCATCGCCGATCACCGTACCGGCTACAAGGCTTATAACCTTGATGCCGTCATGAACGGCGACTTGGAGCCTGTGGTGCAGTCAGCCATTCAAATGGATGAGCAAGCACGATTGGACGCCATTGGCGACTGACGCCAACAGCGCATCTATCTCCTCAGAGTCAGACTCAGCGGTTGCACTGACTCTAGCTGACGCTGTGCACAGTGCGACGGCGATTCTTGCGGCTGCTGGTGTGCCAACTCCTGCTGTGGATGCCCAGCTTTTGGCCGCTCACCTCCTCGGTGTAAGCCGAGGAGAGGTGGCGGCCATGTTATTTGGCACAGCTGTGGCACCATGTGGCTATGATGATCTCATAGCTAGGCGAGCCGCGCGCGAACCATTGCAGCATATCACCGGCGTGGCCTATTTTCGGCACCTGGAATTGTCGGTTGGACCGGGAGTCTTTGTTCCGCGACCCGAAACTGAAACGGTGGTCCAGCTGGGTATTGACGTATTAACTCAGCTGCGCCAAGAACGTGGGGATACTGCGGAGTTAATTGCCGTGGACCTAGGCACAGGATCGGGCGCCATCGCCGGCTCAATGGCCACCGAGGTTACCGGCAGTACGGTCTATGCCGTCGAACTCAGTGACGACGCCTTCCCTTGGGCTGCAAAGAATCTAGCCGGAACAGGCGTTAACCTGGTGCAGGGGGATATGCGCGATGCCTTTGCGGAGCTCAATGGAATAGTGGATGTGGTGGTCTCGAATCCGCCGTACATTCCGGCTGACGCCATACCGCGAGACTTGGAAGTACGGCTGCATGACCCTCACATGGCACTGTACGGCGGGGGAGCCGACGGTATGGAGATGCCCACCGCTGCAGAGGCCACGGCTGCACGACTACTGCGCCGCGGAGGGTTCTTCGTCATGGAGCATGCTGAAGTTCAGGCGCCCCAAATGGCTGCTCTGTTCAACAACAGCGGACATTGGGACAACGTCCGAACACACCTAGACCTGACCGGACGGGACAGGGCTACCAGCGGTTTGCGGCGCTAGCGTGATGCGCCGAAACTTCGTGATTGACGGGATGCGTTCCACGTAAGTGGGCGCTGTGATGAAAGAATGGTCTTGTGAGTACCACTTCCTATAACTGCACCAATGAGCTACAGCGCGCCGAGGGCCTTGCCCATGCGCAGAAGGCCATTGCTGCCAAGCAGATAATCGTCATGCCTACGGACACTGTCTACGGGGTAGCCGCTGACGCGTTTTCCCCGCAAGCGGTGGCCACGCTTCTGGCTGCCAAGGGCCGCGGCCGTAACATGCCCCCGCCCGTGTTGATTCCACGCATCGGGACCATGGAGGGTTTGGCCACGGACATCCCGGATGATGCTCGCAAGCTGGCTGAGAAGTACTGGCCCGGTCCGCTCACGCTGATCTTCCATGCCCAGCCCACCCTGACGTGGGATCTGGGCGAAACGAAGGGAACCGTTGCGCTTCGGGTTCCGGATGAACAACTGGCCTTGGACCTGCTCACCATCACGGGTCCCTTGGCCGTATCAAGTGCTAACCGCACGGGCCAAGCAGCGGCGCAGACCGGTTCCGAAGCCAGGTCTCAACTCGCAGAGTCCGTCGAGGTGTACTTAGAGGGCGGCTTCCGTCCATTGGACGGCAAAGACGCCAACCCGTCAACCATTGTTGATGCCACGGGCCTGCGGCTGCGCGTGGTGCGTGAAGGTGCCATCAGCCTGGCCGAGATTCAGCAGATGATCCCCAGCGCACTGGGCCCCGACGTCGAACCGGCAATGTGGGCGCCAGTGAATCTCAGCAAGGATTCGGAGAAGGATCTTGGCGAGGCTGGCACTGAAGTCGTGGTCGACGTTGAAGAGCCCGTTAGTGACGCTGCCGATGAAGAGCTGGCCATTGATGTGGTCAACGGGGAATCAGCAGCTGAAGCCAACGAGACCATCTCTGACCCAGACACGAACAACCTAGAGAAGCCAGACGCCGCGACTTCTTAGTTCGAGTTCAAGTTAGTGCAAGTCCAAGTTGGTGCAAGTCCAAGCCATTGACTTCTTCTACTTTTCTGAATTGCTTCTTATAGGAAAGGCCCCAAACGCGAGTTTGGGGCCTTTCCATGCTGCAAGATCAAGCACCGACGCTATTTCTGCAGGCGTGCGTTCTTCAGCACAGTGGCTACGGAGGGTACGGGGAGGAGTCCTACAGACTCGGCCCAGCCAGGTGTTTGCTCTTGGCCAAACCACATCAACTCCACGCGGCGAAGGGAACCATGGAATCGTTCGCCGACTAGGCGCGATGTGAAATAGCCGGTGGCAAGAACAACCTTGCAGAGGAACTGGGGCAGACGGCGCGGCGGGCGACCACCGGCAGCAGCTAAGACGCCGCTGACTGATAAGCCCTCCCACGGTTGCAAGACCACGGCCGGAACGTCGCCTGCAAACTGGCCTGTCTCAACAACGAACCATGCGAGGGCGTCGATGGAGCTGACAGGGGTGGGGAAGTCGCCAGAAGCGGCCACGGAGGCGATGGGGGAGCCAGCCACCTTGATCAATGACCGGGTGGTGGGGCGGCTGGCACCTTGCACCGAGGTAGCCCGGATGGTGACTAAGGATAGTGGCGCGCACTGAGCAGCTACCAGCTCAAGAGCTTCCTCACCCAAAGCCTTTGACCGTGAGTAGGCGGAAAAGGGTGCCCGATTGCCACTCTCGTCGATCACGCGGCGATGTCCCTGGACGGAGGCGCTGCTGAGATGGACAACTCGGCTCACACCGGCATCCTTGGCTGCCAAAGCCACGACAGCCGGTAAGAGTGCATTAGCGCCGGTGAGCTCGGGCGATTCTCCCTCGCCTGGTGTGGCCAAGCCAGCAGCATTGACCACAACATCAAAACCGGAAAACGCAGCTGCGAGATCTTCGCGGTGTGTGGTGATGGCGGAGCCATCGACGGGAGTGAGCGCCTCGGCTACGATCTGCTGGGCAGCCTGGGCAGCCAGGGCGGACCCGCCAGCCTGGGCCGAGACCACGGCACTTCGCAGCCGAGGAGCTGGCATTGCAGTAACAGAGGCCCCCCGCTGCCGGAGTTCTTGTTCAATGGCACTGCCAACAAATCCTGATGCGCCGAGCACCAGCCAGCGTAGATCACGTGAGTCAGTAGACATAGTTAGTGCGGACCTTCCACAGGGGGCATGGGGGTGAAGTCGGTAGCGGCAAGAATTTCACGTGATTCACGCCAGCCTGCCAGCAGCCGGCTGCTGCCACGCAGAGTCTTCTCAACACCTACTAGTCGCAGGAGTTCTTTGGACGCTGTCAATGCCGTGCCCAGCGCAAAACCCACCCGGTTGAAACGCCCATGCACACGCAGATACTGGCCCACTAAGCCACGGTTGCGCATGACATAGAAGCGGCTCAGGTCCGAAGAATCGTTCAGGTGCCTGATGCGCAGATCAATGCTTCGCTGCGACCGGACCTTATGGAGCACAAATTCGTTGACGTACCTGACAGGACGGTGCAGGGAAATCAGCCAGCCATAGACGGTGTCATCCCAATTCAAGAAGAACCTCGGGTCTGGCAGTCCGGCCTCACGGGCCGCGTCAGCATGGACTAGCATGCCTTCAAAGCAGCCAACATTGGTGGCAAACTCGTTGGCGGAGGAAAAGACGTTGCCACGGACAGGCAGCGGGAAGCCAAGAAAAGTGTTGAAGTTGTTTTGCCAGAAGAACGGCTTGCCTTCGGCATCGTAGCGGCGACCAATGATGGCGTCGTATTTTTCCATCCACGGGGCAAAGGCGCCGATGGCATCGGGGACGCACATGACGTCGTCGTCCATGAGCCACATCCACTGCGCACCCTGCGCCAAAGCCCGCTCAACACCTGCAGAAAAGCCACCAGCTCCACCAGAGTTTTCGGCCAGCTGGTGATGGATGACCGCAATGGGCGTGGGCAGTGCGGCGAAGCGTGTCGCGGCAGACTCGATGACCGAAACGGTGGTGTCGGTGCTGGCATTGTTGACCACAATCACGCCGTCGGGAGCGGGATCAAGCGCCGCAACGGAGTCTAAAAGCCCTTCAAGGTAGTCAGCACGGTTGAAGGTGGTGATGACGATGAAGAACTGTTCGTGACGGCCCAGGCTCAAAATTTTTGGTCCTTCATGGGGCCGAATTTAGCGCCTCGCAGACCCGCCGAATAGGTGCTTGCCCACTGGGCGAGGCCCTTGAGATCACCCTTTTTGAGGAAGAACAGCGGGTAACCCACGGCGTCGGCCACCAGTGAGCGCACACGGCGGTGCTTGCGGGTCAAAAAACCGCGGTTGCGGTAGTAGTAAAAACGCTTGAATGGTGTTTCTGGGACCAGAACGTGAAGGCGGTCGCCCAGCACTTCCTGAACCTCGCCCCAGCCGACCGGGTGGGTCAGTGCCACAGAGGTGACAGTGCCAAACTTCACCTTGGCGGCCCGCAGACGCAGCATGAAGTCGGTCTCGTCACCGCGGATGAACAAGCGCAGATCCGGGAGACCAACCTTGAAGAACACATCGGTGCGGATCAAGGCACCGTTGAAGAACTGGCCTACGTTATCAATGAAGCCCAAGGGTTCCACCACGGAGCGATCATGGGTCAGATGGCCATCGATCCGGAACGGGAAGGAGAGCTTGGTGGGCTCAGACGGGGCCACAATCAGGGGCACCACAACATCGAGATTGCGAGCCTTGGCCGCCGCCAACAAGGTGGCCAGGCAGGCTGGGTCCTCCGGGTGGGCGTCGTCGTCCATAATCCACACCCACTGCGCACCCGAGGCGATGGCATTCAAGATAGCCAGCGAGAAACCGCCGGCCCCGCCCAGATTGGCCAGCGACCGCACGTAGGTCACCTCGGAGGGGGCAGAAGCTGCGATCTCGCGCACATCGGAGGTGCCGGAATCGACTAATGCAATGGCATGGGGAGTGTGAGTTTGCTGTGCGAGGGCACCCAGTAGGATTCGCACGTCTTCTGGCCGGTCAAAGGTGACGGCAGCGACGGCTACGGTGTCTGTCAAGGAGAGTCCTCTCGGGTGGAGCCTGCGGCGGTGCGCGGCATCCGCAAATGGCTAAAGAGCGTGTAATCATCGGCAAGGGATTACTATTCTTGTGTACCTTCCACTTTAGTACAGTCGCCATCATCGACCTCATTACACCGTGGACAACAGTGCCCCGCCGACAAAGACCTTTGGCAGAAATCGGAAATACGAATCACGTTGAATACCTCCAGTACTCAGTCAGGCCCAGCAGCCGCGCCCCCAAACGTGGACAGTGAGCGCAAACCGCGATTGTGGTTGTGGTCGCAAGCAATTCTGGATTCGCTGGCATGGGGCGGTGCCATCTTCTTGGCCGTCTTGCTGCGCTACGAGCTGGATATTCGCCTCATCAACTTCACCGGTCTGAGCATTTTGATTGCCGTTGCCGTTGCAACGCAGCTGATCGCCGGCTGGTACATGGCGCTATACCGCGGCCGTTACAGCTTTGGCAGCATCCACGAGGCGAGAGTGCTCGTGGCCGTTACGCTGATCGTCTGTGTGGTGACCAGTATTGTTCTCTCAATCTTCATCAGTGAGCTGCATGTGGCCCGTTCGGTGTCGGTCATTGCCTTCCCCTTCGCGGCACTGGCCATGGCTGCGATCCGTTACGCCAAACGGCTCTATGTTGAGGGCAAACCGATTTTCGGAGAAGAAGCTCAAAAAACCCTCATTTATGGTGCCGGGTTCCTGGGGAACTCGCTGGTGACCCGCATGGTCCAGGACCCGGAATCGCCTTACGTCCCTGTGGGTTTGGTGGATGATGACTCCACCAAGAAGCATCTGCGGCTGAGCTCAGTGAGCGTTTTGGGTGGCGGTAAGCAACTGCCGGAGTTGATCAAACGCACCAAGTCAACCGTGGTTGTTTTGGCTATGGCTCATTTGAGTTCCAAACGGATTCGGGAAATCTCCGAAAGCGTGTCGGGGCTGGGTGTGAAGGTCTTGATTCTGCCTCCACTCCAGGAGATGCTCAGCGCGGATACCAACAAGGACCACCAAGGCGGGCTAACGGACTTCCGCGAAATTGACGTAGCCGATCTCATTGGCCGCAGCCCCGTGGAAACCGAGGTGTCCCAAATTGCCGGCTACATCAAGGGCAAGCGCGTTTTGGTCACCGGAGCCGGCGGATCCATTGGTTCTGAACTGTGCCGCCAGCTCTTCAGCTTTGAGCCGGCCGCGTTGATCATGCTGGACCGTGACGAATCCGGGCTCCAACACACGCAGCTCTCCATTGAGGGCCACGGCCTGCTCGACAACAAAAACATTGTGTTGGCCGACATTCGTGACGCCGATTCCTTGAACCAGATCTTCGCGGATCGCCGCCCGGAGGTGGTCTTCCACGCCGCAGCGCTCAAGCACGCCCCGCTGCTGCAGATGTACCCGGAAGAGGGCTGGAAAACCAATGTTTTGGGTTCCCTCAACGTCCTCCAGGCCGCTCGCAGCGTCGGGGTGGAAACGTATGTCAACGTCTCCACCGACAAAGCGGCAAGCCCCACCACGGCACTAGGACACTCCAAACGGGCCGCTGAAAAGCTCACCTCGTGGATGGCGGGGGAGACCGGCCAACGCTACGTCTCCGTCCGGTTCGGCAACGTCTTGGGCAGCCGCGGCTCCATGTTGCCGCTGTTCACTGATCAAATCAACAAGGGCGGGCCCGTCACCGTCACGCACCCCGATATCACCCGATTTTTCATGACGATTCCCGAGGCATGCCAGTTGGTCATCCAGGCCGGCGCGATTGGTCATGGTGGTGATGTGCTGATCCTGGATATGGGCGAGCCCGTCCGCATTCTCGATGTAGCCGAACGCATGATCGCCATGTCAGGTCGCAAGATCGAGATCAAGATCACCGGCCTGCGCCCCTCCGAAAAACTGCATGAGCAGCTCACCGGCGATGACGAGATCAAGGATCCCGACGGCCACCCGAAGATCTCCCACACGTACGCTAAGCCGCTGTCCCCAGCTGATCTTGATTTGGCACTGTGGCTCCAGCGTTGTATCGACGAGGCCGGCCCCAACGGTGCCAGCATTGACGAGTCCGACGGCGACGTTGCGGCAGGAGCATAATGGAAACGTGGGCCCCCATCACCGTCGGCGCCGTAGCGCTGGTACTGGCACTGCTATTGCCGATCTTTGTCAGGCCGCTCTTGGCCAAAGCCGGCGTTCTGGATGTGCCGAACGCACGTTCCTCGCACACGGCGCCCACCATTCGTGGCATGGGAATCACGACGGCGGTGGCCTTACCTGCCGCTGTCCTGGTCGCCGTCTTTTTGCCTCAGTCAGGGAACATGCGCCAAGGCGCGCTGACGCTGGTGGTGATTCTCGGCGTCGTACTAGCTGCTAGCGCTATTGGCTGGATTGAGGATATTCGTGGCTTGTCGGTGAAACTTCGCGCCGGAATGCAACTGGCTGTGGGTGGGCTGGCTACGGCAACCGTGGCCATTTTGGACCCGGGGGAGCAGCAGCTGTGGCTGATTCCGATTGGTGCCATTGCGGTGGCAGCATACGTCAATGTTGCCAACTTTATGGATGGCATCAATGGCATCTCCGGGACGCACGGACTGCTGGTGGGCGGCTTTTATGCCTACGCCGGGCACGTGGCGGGGCACAGTTGGCTGGTGTACATAGGGATCGCGATCGCCATGGCCTTCGCCGGATTCCTGCCCTGGAATCTGAGCCGCAACAAGGTGTTTCTCGGTGATGTGGGCAGCTACTTGCTTGGTGCATCGATTGCCGTCACAGCCATGTGTGCCTTTCTTGCCGGAGTGCCGGCGGAGTACATTTTCTCGCCTGTGCTGATCTATTTGGTGGATACCTTTGTGACATTTTTGCGACGGTTGCTGGCGGGTGAGCGCTGGTATGCAGCGCACCGCCAGCACGTGTACCAACGTTTGACCATTGTGGGTTTGAGTCATGTGCAAGCGACGGCTGTGGTGAGCGTTGCCACGATCGTTGTGAGTGTTTTGGGGATTGTTGCGGCCGAGGGAGACGGCGTGAGTCAGGTGGTGGCCACCGCTGCTGGCTTCGCTGTGGTGCTGGCGTACCTTCGCACCCCAACGCTGTTTCAAAGTTTCCTGCGGCGCCGGGGCCAGAAGGCCCAAAAGGCCTAAAGGCGAGAATGCCTAGACCAAGCGGTAGGACCCAGCTCGTCGAAACGTAGTTCTATCTCGTGTAGAATTGTGGCTGGTGACACTCACCGCCCTCTTTCCATGCCCCCATCCGTTCACGCTGCTTGAGGCTGTGCTGTGGCCGGGCTGAGCACAGAGGGGATTTGCCCCCTAGATGGAGTTCACATGAAGGACGCAAGCGCGCATGACAGCCATGACAGCGCTGCACCGAAGCCACCAATGGCTTCGGGTCCCACTGCGAGCCCCAGCTGGAACATCCTGAAAAAGTGTTTGCTGGTAGATGGTGTGGCACTGATCGTCATGGTGGTGTTGGCGCAGATCTTCACCGACATTGACGGTGTCATCAGTGTCGTGTTTGGCTCCCTGTTGGTTATCACCTTCTTTGGCTTGAGCCTTTTGGTGGGCCATCTGGTGGGCAAACGCATGCCGCAAGCTGTCATGGGGACCTTTGTCATGACATATTTTGTCAAGGTGGTGGGGTTTGCTGCAGTGCTGTTTGCGCTCGGTACCCCCACTTGGTTGAATAAATCATGGTTCGCCGGAGCTGCCGTGGTGGCTGTTCTTGCCTGGCAGGCGTGCGAAGTTGTCATCTTCAGCAAGCAGCGCTTCCTAGTCTTTGACGAATCGGCCGTGGCTCCATCCCCCATTGGGGGAGCCTCCAGTGGCAGCGAAACAAAGGATCCTTCCCATGACTAAGAAGTTGCCCGACGCCGGTAAGCCTGACCACGTGGTAATCCCACCGAAGTCGAATGCCGGAAAGCTGGACTTCACCTACATTATTGGCGGAATCCTGCTCTGGGGTTTGATAGGGTGGGGACTGGACTTTTTATTGAATACTGCTTGGATTGTGTTTGCGGCGCTTCCTATCGGAGCCGCATGTGGGTACTTTCTGGCCCGGCATTATCAAAGGCATGGCCGCCCTGATAATGGCACAAAGCAATGAGTCCCACCATCAGACTTTCCTACGGTGCTGACCATCTCTTGATGGGCCACCATATTTGCCCTTTGACCGAAACTGCAGAGAGGACAGCGCGTTGACCGCGTTTGCGCTTCCGATGGCCTCGAATGACGGTGGCTTCGTTCCACCGACAATTAGTGACACCCACCTCCCCGACCTCCTTCCCTGGATGAGCGACTACGGCACAGGGCTTGGCAAGCAGATGATCATGGTCATCTTGTCGGTAGTCCTGATCACCGTGTTCTTTAAAGTTGCGATCCGAAACCCGAAATTGGTTCCGGGCCGAGTACAGTTCTTCGCCGAAGGCTTCTACAGCTTCGCGCGCAACACTGTTGGCCGCGACATCATGGGTGAGAAGAACTTCCGCCCGTGGATTCCGCTGCTCTTCTCAGTGTTCTTGTTTGTGCTGCTGAACAACATCTTTGGGGCGATTCCGTTCCTTCAGTTGCCTTCGTTCTCACACGCAGGCAGTGCATACGCTATCGCCTTGATCATCTACTTCACGTGGATTGCTGTTGGCGTGCAGAAGCATGGCATCCGTTACTTCAAGTTGGCTGTTGTTCCTACCGGTGTTCCCGGCTGGATCTTGCCGCTGCTGGTGCCGCTGGAAATCATCTCCAACTTCATTGTTCGCCCCTTGACGCACTCGCTGCGTTTGATGGCGACTATGCTGGCCGGCCACATGATTGTGGTTTTGGCAGGAAGCGGTGCCCAGTACCTGATTGTTGTTCAAGACAGCATCCTCCTTAACGCGACGGGTGTGGCAGTCATTGCCGGATCCGTGGCCATGTACTTCCTGGAATTGCTGATCATGGTCTTGCAGGCATTTGTTTTCACCCTGCTGACCGCGATCTACATCCAGGGCAGCCTAGAAGCCGACGCACACTAACGGCATCTTCGCAACACCCCCCTAGTTTTTCTCGAATACAGAATCACCTCACAACCTGCCGGCACAACGCCGGTATCTTGAAAGGAACGAAATGGAACTCCACGGCTCGCTCAACATGATTGGCTACGGCCTGGCCGCTATCGGCTCGGCTATCGGTGTGGGCATGATCTTCGCCGCTTACATCAACGGTGTGGCCCGCCAGCCGGAAGCTCAGCGCATCCTGCAGCCCATCGCCCTGCTTGGCTTCGCCCTTGCAGAAGCACTGGCTATCCTTGGCCTGGTATTCGCCTTCGTCGTTGGCGTCTAGTTCAAGAACTTCTTGTCCCGAATCCTCGGGGCACAAATGTTCATGGACGAATATCAGATTAAGGATTAGTGAGAAATGATTACCGCAGAAGTAATCCTCGCTGCTGAGGGTGCTAACCCGCTCCTACCTAACTGGTGGGAAGTTCTAGTCACAGCTGTAGCTTTCGCTGTCCTGCTCTTTGTGGTGAAGAAATACATCGCACCAATCTTCGAGAAGTCCTACACGGATCGTGTAGAGGCCATCGAAGGTGGGATCGAGAAGGCAGAAGAGGCTCAGGCCGAAGCTAACGCCCTCTTGGAGCAGTACAAGGCCCAGCTGATGGACGCTCGCACGGAAGCCAATGGCATTCGTGAGACCGCCCGTACAGAAGGCGCCCAGATCCTGGCAGACCTGAAGGCTAAGGCTGCAGAGGAATCTGCACGCATCACTGCCCAGGCGCAGGTTCAGATTGAAGCTGAGCGTGTTGCTGCAGTGAACTCCCTCCGCAACGAGGTTGGCACTTTGGCTACACAGCTGGCAGGCAAAATCGTTGGCGAAGCCCTCGATGATGATGCGCGTTCCAACCGTGTTGTTGAGCGTTTCCTGGCAGATCTGGAAAACCAGTCGAACGCGGGTGTAACCAAGTAATGGCAGGTGTATCGAGCAAGTCATTGGCAGAGGCTCTTGAGTCTCTGGAACCCAAGCTTGCCAGTGCGTCTAGCGCATTGGCTCAGGATCTCTTCGCAATTTTGGGGCTTCTGGACAGCAACGCCGGCCTGCGCCGCGCCTTGACCGATCCCACCCGTGAGGGTGCGGACAAGACGGCACTGGCCACCAAGCTCATTGCAGGGAAGGTCAGCGCAGAAGCACAGAACGTGTTTCTAGAGCTGGTTGCCGCTCGCTGGGGCTCGGCTCGTGACCTGGGCGATGCACTGGAAGTCTTGGCAGCAACATCGGCGATCGCCGTTGCTGAAGGTCAAGGTGACGGCTCTGCCAACCTGGATGCACTGGAAGAGGAACTCTTCACGTTTATCCGAGTTGTTGGGTCCAGTCATGATCTGCAGCGCGCATTTGACGATGCACAGGCTTCGGCATCAGCCAAGAGCGCCTTGGCGCAAAAGGTTCTTCCGCAGTCCAGTGACGTCGCCGCGCTGTTGATCCGCCAGGCCGTAACCGCCCCCCGCGGGCTCAAGCCCACGGCTCTGGTGCAACGGTTCGTGGAATTGGTTGCCAAACGCCAGCAGCGTTGGATTGCCTACGTCAGCGTCACCCGTGACCTGAGCGCAGAGCAGATCTCACGTCTGCAGGCCGGCTTGAACAATCTCTATGGTCGTAACTTGAAGATCAATGTCAATATCGACCCGACATTAGTCGGCGGGATCAAGGTTGTTGTGGGGGCTGAGGTTGTTGACGCAACCGCAGCGACTCGACTTTCTGATCTTCGCCGCCGGTTGGCAGTTTAGGAAACCTCTTAAGGTTTCTTGCAACAGCCAGTCCACAACTGACTGAATCAAACATTTAGGTAGCCACCCACACCTTTTCTTAGGGTGGCAACCACAACTTAGGAGAGCAGGGACTGCAGATGGCCGACTTGACCATCAATGCCGACGACGTCCGTAATGCCTTGAATGAGTTCGCAGCGTCCTATGAACCGGGCAACGCAGAGCGCGTCGAGGTTGGCCGCGTCACCACCGCAAGTGACGGCATTGCCAAGGTAGAGGGACTTCCTTCTGTCATGGCCAACGAGCTTCTTCGATTCGAAGACGGCACACTGGGCTTGGCCCAGAACTTGGACACTCGCGAGATCGGTGTGGTTGTCCTTGGCGACTTCGCTGGTATTGCCGAGGGCCAGCAGGTTCACCGCACCGGAGAGATCCTCTCCGTACCGGTGGGCGATAACTTCTTGGGCCGCGTGGTTGACCCCTTGGGTCAGCCTATGGATGACCTAGGCGAGATCGAACCCGAAGGCCGCCGTGCCTTGGAGCTTCAGGCTCCTGGCGTTACCGAGCGCAAGTCGGTTCACGAACCGATGCAGACCGGTATGAAGGCTATTGACGCCATGATCCCGATCGGCCGTGGCCAGCGTCAGCTGATCATTGGTGACCGTCAGACGGGTAAGACGGCTCTTGCCGTTGACACCATCATCAACCAGAAGGCCAACTGGGCTTCCAAGGATGTCAAGAAGCAGGTTCGCTGCATTTACGTAGCAATCGGCCAGAAGGCATCCACCATTGCAGCAGTCCGCCAGACTCTGGCAGATAACGATGCTTTGGAATACACCACCATCATTGCCTCCCCGGCATCTGACCCGGCTGGTTTCAAGTACTTGGCTCCTTACACCGGTTCGGCCATTGGCCAGCACTGGATGTACGGCGGCAAGCACGTTCTGATCGTCTTTGATGATCTCTCCAAGCAGGCTGAGGCTTACCGCGCCGTTTCACTGTTGCTGCGTCGCCCGCCGGGCCGCGAGGCATACCCCGGTGACGTGTTCTACCTACACTCCCGTTTGCTGGAACGTTGTGCAAAGCTCTCTGACGAGCTCGGCGCAGGTTCAATGACCGGCTTGCCGATCATTGAAACCAAGGCAAATGACGTATCGGCGTACATTCCGACCAACGTTATTTCCATCACAGATGGTCAGATCTTCCTCCAGTCGGACCTCTTCAACGCCAACCAGCGCCCCGCTGTTGACGTGGGTGTCTCTGTTTCCCGTGTTGGTGGTTCAGCACAGGTCAAGGCCATGAAGAAGGTCTCCGGTACGTTGAAGCTGGAATTGGCTCAGTACCGCGACATGCAGGCATTCGCCATGTTCGCCTCCGATTTGGATGCCGCTTCCAAGCAGCAGCTGACTCGTGGAGCGCGCCTGATGGAACTGCTCAAGCAGGGTCAGTACGCTCCGTTCCCGGTCGAGAACCAGGTTGTTTCAATCTGGGCTGGCACCAACGGCTACCTGGACGATGTCCCTGTAGAAGACGTACGCCGCTTTGAGACGGAATTCCTTGACCACCTGCGTATGCGCACCTCGGTCCTGACCACGTTGGCTGAAACCAACTTGCTCGAGGATTCGACAGTTGAGGCCCTCAAGTCCAACATCGTTGACTTCAAGAAGGGCTTCTTCGGGGAGGGCGACAACAAGCTTGTTGGCGCCGGCCACGAAGAGTTCGATGCGCTTGCCGCAGGAGATGTCGACCAGGAAAAGATCGTTAAGCAGAAACGCTGACACCATCCTTTGAATAGCTTGCCGGTCCCACGGGGCCGGCAAGCTAAACAAGGATAAGGAAAGGACAAACATGGGAGCCCAGATCCGGGTCTACCGCCAGAAGATTTCATCGACCACGTCGATGCAAAAGATCTTCAAGGCGATGGAACTGATCGCTACGTCCCGCATTGGAAAGGCACGCATGCGTGTTTCGGCGTCATTGCCGTATTCCAATGCGATCACCCGTGCCGTTTCTGCCGTTGCGTCCCAGTCCGAGGTCGACCACCCGCTGACAACCGAGCCGGATTCCATCCGTCGGGCTGCAGTGTTGGTCATGACTTCCGATCGTGGTCTTGCCGGTTCCTACTCCGCCAGCGTTTTGAAGCAGGCAGAGCACCTTATCGAATTGCTGCACGGAGAAGGAAAAGACGTCACGACCTATTTGGTCGGCCGCAAGGCTCAGGCGTACTTTGACTTCCGCGGACGCGATTACGCCAAGGTGTGGACCGGTGGCACCGATGCACCGGAATTTGAAACTGCACGTCAACTCCGCGAGGCCCTACTGTTGGACTTCGCAACCGACTTCGAAGAGGGTGGCGTGGATGAAATTCATGTCGTTTACACCCAGTTCAAGTCAATGGTTGTTCAGGAGCCGACAGTAATTCGTCTGCTGCCGTTGGAAGTTGTTGAGGAAGAAGTTGAATCCTCAACCGACCTACTGCCGCTGTACGAGTTCGAGCCGCAGCCCGAGGACGTCCTTGACGCCCTGCTGCCGCGGTACATCGAGTCACGCATCTTCTCAGCACTATTGCAGGCAGCAGCATCCGAACTCGCGGCACGCCAGCGTGCCATGAAGTCCGCAGGTGACAACGCCAACGATCTGATCAAGAAGTACACGCGTCTTCGTAACAACGCCCGGCAGGCTGAAGTTACGCAGGAGCTCTCCGAGATTGTTGCGGGCGCTGATGCGCTCAACGCCTCTTAGCAGCCCAATTCATACTTATTCAATGCCATCTACACAAGTGAAGTGAGAGAGATGACTGCCCAACTCAACGAGCAGGGAACCGCAGCGAAAGCCGGTGCCATTGGCCGTATTTCGCGCGTTATCGGCCCGGTTGTCGACGTCGAATTCCCGGCTGACAGCCTTCCCGCCATGTACAACGCACTCACCACCGAGATCACTCTCAACGGTGAGACCAAGACCATCACCTTTGAAACCAGCCAGCACTTGGGAGACGGCGTTATTCGCGCCATCTCCTTGCAGGCTACCGACGGACTTGTCCGCGGTACTGCTGTCCAGGACTTGGGTTCACCCATTACTGTGCCAGTTGGCGACGTAGTCAAGGGCCACATCTTCAACGTCTTGGGCGAGCCCCTCGATGTGAAGGCGTCTGAACTGAACATCACCGAGCGGTGGCCCATCCACCGTAAGCCCCCGGCTTTCGCAAGCCTCGAAGGCTCCACGGAGATGCTCGAGACCGGTATCAAGTCCATTGACCTTCTGACCCCCTACATCAAGGGTGGAAAGATTGGTCTGTTCGGTGGTGCCGGTGTCGGTAAGACCGTTCTGATCCAGGAAATGATCACCCGTGTTGCCCGTAACTTCGGTGGTACTTCGGTATTCGCTGGTGTTGGCGAGCGAACACGAGAAGGTAATGACCTCTGGGTTGAAATGGAAGAAGCCAATGTCCTCAAGGACACTGCGCTAGTCTTCGGCCAGATGGATGAGCCGCCGGGAACGCGCCTACGCGTAGCCCTGTCAGCTCTGACCATGGCTGAGTACTTCCGCGATGTGCAGAACCAGGACGTGTTGCTCTTCATTGACAACATCTTCCGTTTCACACAGGCCGGTTCTGAAGTTTCCACACTGTTGGGCCGTATGCCTTCAGCTGTGGGTTACCAGCCCAACCTGGCCGATGAGATGGGTCTCCTGCAGGAGCGCATCACCTCAACCAAGGGTCACTCGATCACGTCCATGCAGGCCGTTTACGTGCCTGCTGATGACTACACCGACCCGGCCCCGGCCGCGACCTTCGCCCACTTGGATGCGACCACGGAACTTTCCCGTGAAATCGCTTCACGTGGTCTGTACCCGGCCATCGATCCGTTGACTTCAACCTCACGAATCCTTGACCCGCAGTACGTTGGCCAGGCTCATTACGACACCGCTGTGCGGGTCAAGCAGATCCTTCAGAAGAACAAGGAACTGCAGGACATCATCGCGATCCTCGGTATCGATGAGCTCGGTGAAGAGGACAAGATCGTCGTGGCACGTGCCCGTCGTATCCAGCAGTTCCTCTCACAGAACACCTACACGGCGAAGCAGTTCACCGGCGTCGAAGGCTCCACGGTTTCCATTGCGGACACCATTGAAGGCTTCACCGCTATCTGCGACGGCGACGTGGACCACATTGCTGAGCAGGCGTTCTTCAACATCGGTGGTATGGATGATGTTGAGCGTCAGTGGGCTGCGATCCAGGAATCGACTAAGTAAGCATGGCTAACCTCGAAGTTGAAATCGTAGCGGCGGACCACTTCGTGTGGTCCGGTGCAGCGACCCTTGTCAAGGGGTTCACCAGCGAGGGCGAGATCGGCATTTTGCCCGGTCACACCCCGATGCTCGCGGTTTTGGCGCCGGGCTTGCTGGAGATCGCTCCTGTAGACGGATCTCGCTTCCATGTTGAAGTGGACGGCGGTTTCTTCTCGGTTGACAGCAACCGGGTTGTCATCGTTGCCGACAATGCGCAGTTGAAAGACAGCGCAACGTCTGGCGCAGGGATTCGCTAGCAATAAATTGATGAACGAACTCGGTATTCCGTTCATCGTGCTGGCTGGTTTACTCCTGCTGGTTGTTCTAATACTGTGCCTGTACGGGGTGCGCCGCATGCATTTGCGGCGTGCCCTTGGCACGGTCGACTCCTCCATGTGCCTGAGCGGAAATCGCTGGGCCATGGGGGTTTGTCGTTATCAGGAGTCAAATCTGCAATGGCTCCGGGCGCTGTCCATCAGCCCCATTCCGGTGAAGACCATGCAACGCAACAAGATTGTGTTGGTGGGCCGCCGCGAACCTAGCGAGACTGAGCTGACTAGAGTCCCGCCTGCCACCGTGATTGTGATGCTCGAGTACGAAGGCACACAAATCCTGCTCGCCATGAAGTTCGCCGCCTATGCTGGCCTCTCCTCATGGCTGGAAGCCGGACCGCAACCTGGTGTTTCTACCCGGCGGTAATACAGCTGCAATCAGGGGCTAACTACGGCGCTAGCACCGTGGCAATGATTCAAGGGCTTGAAGATTTCTCGATCTTTGTTGTCATCGATGTGGCGTAAGCGCTTTGCATCCTTGCCCTGGGAAGTACGACGGCGTTAGCTCAGCTTGCGCTGCCAGCGTTCAGACCTCGCTACTGGGGTCAGGGACGCAGAGGTCTGGGACGCTGCCGGCACCTCACGTGTACGCCCTAATACCTCCACAGCACCAGTGCCAGTTGTGTAGCACTGACGCTCGGATGATGTCAGGTAGCCTCGCAGTCGACTGGGAAGCTCCTGCCGGATTGTTAGCAACAGGCACCGTGCGCTCGAGGGAACTCATCCACCAGCTATGCTCCCTTGCTGCAGCTCGCGGTCGTCGTACCCGATCTCCTGGACAGCGATCAAGCCAACACCATGTCTATGGACTCCACGCTGGCAAGCAAACAGCCCCCGGCCACGAGGCCGGAGGCTGTTGCACAGCTGTTAGCGCCACCGAGGTGGAGCAGTAAGCTTAGAGCGTTGTTACGCCGGTTGCTTGAGGGCCCTTGCTGCCCTGGCCAACCTCAAACTCAACCCGGGCGTTTTCATCCAAGGTTTTGAAGCCACCGCTTTGGATTTCCGAGTAGTGAACAAAAACATCGCCCTCGGCGTTGTCCGGGGTAATGAAGCCGAAGCCTTTTTCGGCGTTGAACCACTTGACGGTTCCCTGTGCCATACATTTTCTCCTTGTGATGAACGTCCATGCTGTACTGCTATCTGTACCGCTTGAGCCGGACAATAATTGCTTGCCGAGCCCCGTTTAGCATGACATGAGTCACATTCAAGGTCAACGAATGACGCCAAAGAGTCGCTTATATTAACTAGCCCAGCCAGTGGCCTGCGCGCATGACACGCTGCAGCTGCAGTTGCGCATCCACAATCAGCACATCTGCTCGAAGCCCACGACGCAACGCCCCAACCTCGTCTGTGAGTCCCAGAACAGCAGCGGGGACTGAGGTGGCGGATTCCAAGGCGTCGATGAAGGGGACTCCTGCGGCTGTGGCCCGGCGCACCACGTCGAGCAATGTTGCAGTGCCTCCGGCTATGGAACCGGTGGCATCCAGGGTGGCAACTCCGTTGGAGACCGTCACGGGCGAGGGGCCCAACATGTAGCTGCCATCGGCGAGCCCCGCCGCTGCCATGGAATCAGTGACCAGCACAATGTTGGCCGCTCCGACAATCTCGAACACGGTCTTGACTGTTTCCGGATCTAGATGGGTATCGTCAGCAATAAGCTCGACGGCGGCGTTCCCTGCGCTGGCTACCCGCAAGCAGGCGGCGACGGGCCCGGGGGAGCGGTGGTGCATGGGTGGCATGCCGTTGAAAAGGTGAGTCACAGTGGGGCGTCCGGAGACGCCGTCGTACCCGGCAGACTCCAGGCCCTCACGGGCCTGCTCGAGTGATTCGGCAGCTGTCACGGTGTCACAGTCGGTATGGCCCACCGAGGGGGTGATGCCGTGGGCGGTGAGCAGGTCCACCAGATCTGCGGCGCCGGGAAGCTCCGGGGCGTACGTCATGGTCACGATCGCACCTTGGCCAGCTTCGATGAGCGAGGACAAGAGATCTAAATCAGGATCCAGCAGGAACGCCGGATTCTGAGCTCCGCAGCGTGCATGGGAGAGGAAAGGGCCCTCAAGGTGGATGCCAGCCAGCAGACCTTCAGAGGTCATGCCAGCGTAAACGCCGATGCCCTTGATGAGGTCTTCGGGGGAGGCGGTGACCATGCTGGCCAATAGCGTGGTGGTGCCTGCGCGGTGGAGGAAATCCACGGCATCACGGGCCGAGGCCTCGTCACCGCTGGGGAAATCACCACCGTTGCCGCCGTGGTTGTGGACATCAATCAGACCTGGGATCAGGCGCTGGTCCGCGGGCAGCGAAATGATGTTTTCGGCGTTCATATCAGCCTGATCAAAACCTGGTTCATCAAAATGATCAGAGCGTCCGGCGTACACAATTCTGTCGCCCTCGATGGCGAGCAGGCCACCTTCAATAACGCCGTGATCGGTGACAATGGCACCCTGGATCAGGTATTTGGTGGATACGGGCGCAGGCGAGGGAACAGTCATGGCTCAAGTCTAGTCAGGAAGGGCAGAGCTGTGCTCTAAAAGACAACCGTTCCACAGAATCCCCAAGATTTAAAAGAGGCGTGAGGCGCTGTCATCCACCCCGCGCATGGCGTCGTAGTCCAGCGTCTTGCACTCAATGCCGCGGTCGACGGCTAGTGTCTTGGCCTGCGGCTTGATTTGCTGTGCGGCGAAGATGCCGCGCACCGGAGCCAGCAGTGGGTCTCGGTTGAGCAGTTCAAGGTAGCGGGTAAGCTGCTCCACCCCGTCGATGTCCCCACGGCGCTTGAGCTCAATGGCCACGGTGGCTCCGGCTGCATCCCTGGCCAAGATGTCGACCGGGCCAATCGCGGTGAAATATTCGCGGCGAATCAAGGTGAAACCGGCACCGAGCAGATGAATCTGTTCGGCCAGCAGACGTTGCAGATCAGCTTCAACGCCATCCTTGATCAGGCCAGGATCAATGCCCAAATCATGGCTGGATTCGTGGAGCTCTTCATAGATGTTAATGATGAGTTGATCGTCAGCCTTGGTCGATTTCACGATCCACTGCGAGATCACGCCTTCTTCTAGTTCCGCATCAGCTGGGCCCACCGTGCGCAGCGTCGCAGGGGGGCTCATCCAGTTCAGCGGCTTATATGAGCCGCCGTCGGAGTGGACTAGAACGGAGCCGTCAGCCTTGACTACAAGGAGTCGAACGGCGAGGGGAAGATGGGCTTTGAGGCGTCCGACGTAATCGACGGAGCACTTGGCAATCACTAAACGCACGCCTTCTACTCTAGCGGTTAGCGGCGGCAGTTGCGTCGACACCATCTCGAGAAGTGCGATGGTGCTGGGGGTGAACTGACGGTGCGGGGCTGAACAGTACGGCACAATGGAGGAATGCCCCGTTCGAACCATCCCCGTCGCCGCACCTCCAATGCCCGGGGCTCTAACAAGTCTCAGGTCCGCGGGCAATCCGGCGGGGGAACGTCAGATCCAGACGATGAAGGATTTGATCTTAACCGGGTTCGGCTCGGGATTCCCACCACCGAATCAGCGCCCGACGGCGTCTGGGCAGTCCGCAGCATCAGCGCCGGCAACGCCCAAAAGTCCTACACCTGTCCCGGCTGCCACCGTTTGGTTCCCCCGGGTCTGGCTCATTTAGTGGTCTGGCAGGAAGACGCTCTGTTTGGTACTGAAGCCGGTCTTCGTGACCGCAGGCACTGGCACAGCAACTGCTGGCGTGGACGAAGCTACCAGTACCGATAGGCTGGGCGCATGGTTTTTGATCCTAATTCCCTTGTCTTTGTTGATGCTGGCACCCCTGTGCCGGTCCGTGCCTCCACGATCTTGCCTGCCGTGCGCGAGAATATTGAGCTAAGAACCGCGGACGGAATCACTTTAGTAGGTGAACTGGCGCTACCGGCCGACGGCGTCATCCTGGCCACGCTTATCACGCTGCATCCGCTGCCCACACATGGCGGATTCATGGATTCTCATGTCTACAAGAAGGCCTCGTACCGTCTTCCGGCACTGGCTGGAATTGCCGTGCTGCGCTTCAATACCCGTGGTACCTCTTCGCCACGGGGCACCAGTGAGGGCAACTTTGAAGAAGGTCTTGGGGAACGGCACGATATTGCCGCAGCGGTCCAGTTTGCTGTGGACCGCGGACTGCCCAACCGCTGGCTGCTGGGATGGTCCTTCGGCACGGAACTGGTGTTGAAATATGGCGCCGTTGACCCTGTTGCTCAGCATGTTCAAGGAGCAGTGTTGCTCTCACCGCCACTGCACCGGGCCGATGACGCTGACTTAGAGACGTGGGCTTCCTTCGGAAAGCCGCTGACGGTACTGGTTCCGGAATTTGATGACTACCTGCAACCCGAGGCCGCTATAGACCGGTTCGCGCTGGTGCCACACGCGGAGCTGGTAGCCGTGGATGGGGCCAAACATCTGTGGGTGGGCGAAAAATACGCTGCCAGGGCGCTCAACGAGATCGCATCCACCGTACTCGGTGAAGACGTAGAGATTGCTACCGAATGGAACGGGCCCGTGGCGACTCAAACCGCCTGACGGGTTTCCCGTTCCTCTTCCTGTTGGATCTTCGTCTGCACCCTACTCTTGCGGGACTCTTGCGGCGACGAGTGCTTGTGGGTCCTAGTTCTTGTCTTGCCGAGCAATGAAGACTTCCTTGACCAGCAACATCACCGCTGCTGCGGTCGGGATGGCGATCAGTGCACCGAGCACACCGAGCAGGCTGCCACCGGCAATGACTGAAATGACAGCAACCGCACCCGGCACAGCGACGGCTTTTTGCATGATGCGCGGTGATACGAAGTAGGCCTCAAACTGTAGGTAGGCGAAGTAAGCGATGGCGTAGAACAGGGCGGTCTGCCACCCAGCCGTCAGGCTCACTGCAGTGACCACAATTGCTGCGATCATTCCACCCACCAAGGGTATAAATGCCAAGAGAGCAACAACAAAGGCCAACAAGACGCTGAACGGGACGTCAAAAATGGTCATGACAATGAAGGCGAAGGTGGCGTTCAGGACGGCCACACAGACTTGACCAATCACGTAGTTGCCCACGCCGCGGGTGATTTCTTCGCTGAGCTCTTCTACCCGGGGACGGCGTGAACGCGGGGCAAGACGGTAGCCCCATGTCTTGATAGCAGGGAGGGACGCTAGGAAGTACAAGCTGAGCACCAGCACGATCAAGGTGCCAAAGAGTCCGTTGGCGATGTTGGTACCAACACCAACTACTCCACCGAAGATGCCGCCTACAGCCTGCGCATCTTGGAAGAACTTGGCTACTTGCTCATTGACGGTGTCAAGGACGCGATATTGGACGTCGAGCTGCTTGAAAAACTCTGAATTTAAGAAGTCACTGATCCAAGTAGGGGCCTTATTAATGATCTGTGTTGTCTGTTCCACGATGGTGGGGATGAGTGTAGCGAAGAACAGTGCCACCACGCTGAGCAGACCCAACAAGACGATGACAATCCCCAAGGGGCGAGGCACCTTGCGCTTCTCCAGCCAACGAACCACCGGATCCAGACCCAGCGCAATGAACAGTGCGGTCACAATCCAAAGAAGCAGGGATTCGGTATTCGCCAGCATGTAGCTCAGGAACAGGGCAATGCCAACTCCTACCGTCCCCATGAAACCAAAATAGATGGGGTGCCGGAACACGCTGCTCCCAGAGGCGGCTTCAATAACTGCGGCGGTCTCATTAGGGCCGCTGGGCGCCACTGGAAGATCAAAACGCACCCGCGGCTGGGCGCCCGGAACAGGCTGACGGAGTTTTTCCACCAACCAGCCTCGCCAACCCTTGCCACTGTCTGGTACGGGAGTGGCAAGCGGAGTGGCGGATGCGGCCACTGGAGCGGCCAGCCCGGACTGGGTGGTTGCAGCTTCTTCGACAGGGCCTGAACCAGCGGGATCCGGAGTACTGGGATCCGCGGCGGAATGCGTGTCATCCGAAGCGGGATCGGGTGAGAAGTGATCGGGGGAAGAGTTCACTGTAGCTGCCTTCATGAATGGTGGTGTGGTGGCAAATTGTTCCACTTCCAATAGTGAATAGAGGTTACCAGCGCATCAGACTTCGATCCGCAAGCCACGGGGGTGCAACGTGATAAAAGTCAAAGAGGCATGCTCATTAGATAACGGTTCGGTTACCCTTGAATTAACGTACACAGCAGTGTTCCGCCGATGTTAGGTAAGTTCTTGCGTTCAAAAATTGCGATTATTCTGGCCGTCTTGGGTCTTTTGGTGTTGGGTACTGGCATTGGCCAGCGCACCATCTGGCTCCCGCCAGCCACGGTCACAGCCAGCGCACCGGCGGACCTTGCCGCTGCACCGCTGACTGTCATTGGCCCTGAACTCCTCAAGACCCGTGATGGAAAGTTCACCCTGACCATTAAGGGTGATGGTCCCATGCAGCTAGCTGTTGCCCGTGAAGACGACATCCTTGGCTGGATCGGCGATGCAGCCTACACCCGTATCGGCGCAGCGGATGAAGAATTCACCGGGCTGGCGGCCACCAGCACTGCAGGGGAGCCCACGGTACCCAACCCTGCCGGTTCCGATATGTGGGTCAGCGAGGAGAAAGCCACCGATGAACTTAGCTACACTTGGCAGGCGCCCGGCCACGGAGACTGGGCGCTGCTGTTTTCCGTTGACGGCAAGGCAGCTGCTCCCACCGACATTTCCGTCACCGTAGACAACGAGGCTGGAACGCCTTGGGCCGTTCCGCTAATGATCATAGGGTCCGCGCTTCTGGCCCTGGCCGCTCTGTTGTTCCTGCTGTCCCCGAGTAAATCCAAGGGCGTTCCAGCCGCTGTTGTCGGCCGGCGTTCGGCGGGTCGTGGTCCTACAGATCCGGCCACCGGAGCCTTGGAAGTAGAGAAGATTGTGGCATCCCGTGGCGCGGGTAGGAGAGCCTCAACTACCGAAGCCCCATCCACGATTGCAGAGACCCAAAAGGCAGAGACCCGAAAGTCTGAGTCCTCAGCTGTGGATGCTTCCGGTGATGCAAAGCTCGCTGCAGGTACTGGTGCCGAGGGTGAAAGTGGCGCCAAGAATGGCCTTGCCGGATCTCCTCGTCCCACTGTCCCTAGCGATGCAACCTCTGCACTTCCGGCCTTGCTGCTTAACAAGCCCAGCACTCCAGCCGAGTCTGGCGCTGACGCTACCATCGAGAAGGTAAGCCCTGAACAGGTTCAAGCTGATCAGCCCGGACAGAACCACGCAGCCACCCCGGAAGTAATTGCTGAGGGTTCAGATTCTGAGTCAGCTCCCACATCAGAGGCAGCCACAGGTTCAGACCCTGATGCTGGCGGAGCATCCAGCAAGGACCAGGACCAGGACAAGGATCAGGATTCTGGCGGTGGCACCTCTGGCAAGAAGCCAAGTTCAAGAAAGCCGCGGACCAGGAACAAGGGCGGCGCGAAAGGCAGTCTCCTCGGTGAGAAAACCAAGGCAGACAACGGTAGTACAGAGAAAGCTAGCGGGGACTCAGCTGGCAAAGACAAGTCCGAATTCAGTGCCAGCGAGATCCAGAGGGGGCCGGTGTACAAGACCTTGAAGCCCACACGTTGGGGTGCCGCGTTAGCTGCTGTGCTGGTGGCTGGCAGTCTTAGCCCAGCCGTTGCAGCCGATCCCGCTGCGCCGGAACCGAGCGCAACTGCCACGGCCGAGACCACCGCCACTCCGTCGACGCCCGGATTCCCTGGGCTGCTGGACGCTCAGGTGCAGCGTATTGCCACGGCTGTTGCTGCGGCTGTTGCTGCGGGGGACAACGCCAAGGATTCTAAAGAACTCGAAGCTCGGGTCGGCGGCATGGCTCTGGAAGCAAGGGCGGCCAACTACAAGATCCGTGCGAAGGTTTCCTCGCAGGCTGCCATGGAACCGGTAAATGCCGCACCCTTGCTGGCCAAGGTGGTCACCACCACTGCCACATGGCCCCGTTCAGCCATGATGGTGACTAAGGGTGAGAACAATGCACTGCCGCAACTGCTGACGCTCGTTCAGGCCAGTCCCCGCGAGAACTACAAGATGATTCAAGCCACACCGTTACTACCTGCCCAGACTTTCCCTAAGGTTGATAAGGAGGGCACCAAGGAAATTGCGCTGGATTCATCCGATGGGTTGAAGATGAGCCCTGCCGACGCCATTGCGGCACTGAGTGACCGTCTCACTAAGAGCGACAGTAAGTTCAAGGACTCCTTCAACGACAACGTTTACATCCAAAGCGTCCTTGATACACAGTCCACGATCGTCGAAAACGCCCAGGACGCCACGCATGTGTTCAGCCACAAGGCAAACAGCGAAGCAGCCGTGAACTTGCGTACCGCTGACGGCGGCGTCATGGTGGTGGTGGGCTACACCTTTGGCATCACCGGCACCAGTAAAGAAGATGCCACCCTGACCGTCGGTGATGATGCTGCCGTGTTTACAGGCGGCAAGGAAACTACCAAGGGCTACACGCTTAACTACGCCGAGCCCGTAGTGATGTATATTCCGCCGGCGGATGGGGACGCCAAGATTACCATCTTGTCCGCAACCCGCAACCTCGTAGGCGGTAGCTTCACACCGTAATGCCACTGCCGAGGCGGGCCCAGGCACAATGTGCTTGTGCTCGCCTCTGTCAGTTTCAGCTACCGGTCCAGCCGTCCGGTTCGCTAGTCAATTTCACCCGCGGCGAGATTCACCCAAGCCCGCCACCCAGCCCAGTTAGAGTGAGTTCATGAGTCAAAACAGCCCCATGCCACAGAGCGGCCCATCTGGAATTAATCTTCGCGGCGCCGTCGATCTTTCAGCCCTGAAGAACCGCGCTACGGCCGCTGCCTCCGGCGCGCCCGCCGGAGGTTCACCCTACGCGGTGGATGTCAACGAACAGAGCTTCCAGGAATTTGTCCAGCTATCCCAACAGGTTCCTGTAGTCGTTGCTATGGGATCGGGGCGCTCGCAACAGTCAGCTGCGGTGACGGCTCTGCTGGAAAAGGTTATCAACGAGTACGGTGGCCAGCTGGCGTTGGGACGGGTTGATATTGATTCCAGCCCACAGATCGCCCAGGCCTTCGGCATCACTGCCGTCCCCACCGTGGTGGCCCTCATCAAGGGTCAGCCCGTCCCAATGTTTGAAGGGGAACTGCCAGAAGAGCAGGTCAAGGAGTTCTTCACCGAACTCCTCAAAGTGGCGGCCAGCAACGGTGTCACCGGAAATCTGGGTGGCGCCAAAGACCCCGCGGCCGCTCCGGAACCGACGCTGCCACCACTGCCGCCGCTGCACCAGGCAGCCCGCGACGCAATTGACGCGGGAGATCTTGAAACCGCGCTGACAAGTTATGAAAAGGCTTTGGCCGAAAAGCCCAACGACGCCGACGCTAAGATCGGTCTTGCTCAGGTTCAGCTGATGCGCCGCACTGCCGAGATTGACGTGAACCAGGCTGAGGAATTCCGTACCCGAGCAGCCGGCGACCCGGACGACCTCGAAGCGGCGCTCACGGTGGCCGATCTTGATGTGACTGGTGGACATGTTGAGGATGCGCTGGCGCGTCTGGTGAAGTTCATCGCCCTGCATTTTGGGCCGGAGCGGGAGACTGCACGGGTCCGTCTGCTGGAGCTATATGACGTGGTGGGCGTCAGTGATTCGCGCGTCTCGGCATCTCGCCAAGCCCTGGCTCGCGCACTGTTCTAGCAACCACTGTCCTTGGCTGCACTTAGTCAGCTTGCCTGCACTTAATCAGCCAGCAAAGAGCAATGTCATCCTTTGGGATAAGTCACAGCGCCTTGATGGATTGCTAGGGTTTTAGGCATGAGTAATTCATTGGGGAACATTTCAACTGGCGGGCGCCCACCAGCCTTATCGATTCGCGGATTATCCAAGCATTTTGGCGAGAAGACCGCCGTTAATAACATTGACTTGGATGTTCCGGCAGGCTCTTTCTATGGCTTGGTGGGGCCCAACGGTGCAGGTAAGACCACCTCGCTGTCCATGGCCACCGGGCTTTTGCGCCCGGATGCCGGGCAGGTATGGGTCCACGGTGTGGATGTCTGGCAAAACCCGTTGGAGTCCAAGCGGCTCATGGGTTTGTTGCCCGATGGGGTTCGACTCTTTGACCGTCTGACTGGCGAACAGCTGGTGACATATGCTGGTTTGCTGCGCGGCATGGACAAGGACACCGTGGCGGATCGGGTCAAGGACCTGCTGAACGCACTGGACTTGGCTCAGGATGCCGGCACCTTGGTGGTGGACTACTCGGCGGGTATGACCAAGAAAATTGCGTTGGCCTCCGCCCTGATCCACGCACCGAGCCTGCTGGTTTTGGACGAGCCGTTCGAATCGGTGGATCCAGTCTCCGCGGCCAACATCCGGGATATCTTGCATGACTACGTGACCTCCGGCGGTACAGTGATTGTCTCCAGCCATGTCATGGATCTGGTCCAGCGCATGTGCGATCACGTCGCCGTCATTGCAGCCGGACGCGTTCTGGCAGCAGGCACCGTGGATGAGGTCCGCGGTGGGGAGAGCCTAGAAGATAAGTTCGTGGAACTTGTGGGCGGCCGGAACCAGACGGCGGGGTTGCAATGGTTGCGCACCTCCTAAGGCTGAAAATTACGCTACTGCGAAACTCCCTAAAACGCAGCCCGTGGCAACTCGTGGGGCTGATCTTCGCCGCCTTGTACGGACTGGGCGTGCTGGGCATGCTTCTGGTCGGGCTGGGCTTCGCTGGTAGTACCGGTGACTCGCAGTTGGTGAGAACGCTGATCATACTGGCTGGTTCGGCACTGTTGGTGGGCTGGCTGGTCATTCCAGTACTGGCCTCTGGCCTCGATATGACACTAGACCCGGCTCGCTTTGTCACCTATTCAATCCCTATGAAGCAACTGCTGGCAGGTCTGGCGCTCTCGAGCTTCATTGGCGTCCCGGGGGCAGTCACGCTTGTCGCCGCTATGGGGTCCGCGGTTGGGTGGTGGCGGTATCCGGCAGCAGCAGTAGCCGCTTTGATCTGCGGCGCCCTCGGTGCACTGACCTGCATCATTGCCTCACGCGCCATCACCGCGGCCAGCACCAGCCTTGCCTCATCGCGGCGCTTCAAGGATGTCAGCGGCATGATAGTGCTGGTTCCACTGATGCTCATGGGGCCCATCATTGCTGGTATCTCCACTGGCATCAATGATTTTTCGGCATATTTTTCGCAGCTGGCCAACACCTTGGCCTGGACACCATTGGGCGCAGTATGGGCGGTTCCTGCTGATATTGCCGTTGGTGCATGGGGACCGGCTTTGCTGAAATTGCTGATCGCACTGGGTACCGTGGCTGTTCTGACCTGGATCTGGCAGGTCTGTCTAGCCAAAGCCCTGGTCACTCCTGCTTTCTCCGGCGGTGGCAGCCGGGCTGCTGGAAAAATGGGCTTCTTTACCCTCTTCCCACAGACTCCTACAGGTGCCGTTGCTGCGCGTTGTTTGACCTACTGGTTCCGAGATCCGCGCTACAGCGCCGGTCTTCTCATTGCTCCGTTGATTCCTCTGGTGATGGTTTTTGGCGGAACGCAGACTGCTGGACTTGATGCTGTGGGCCCGATCCTTAGTTACGCCGGGGCTTTCGCGGCGTTCATGGTGGTGTGGAGTATCTCGGCTGACATCTCCTACGACAGCACCGCCTTTGCGTTACATCTGGCCACGGGAGTTTCCGGCAAGGCAGATAGGGCTGGGCGAGCCATAGCTGCGGCCGTTCTGGCTCTTCCGCTGGGACTGTTGTTCGCGGTGGCCGGGTCTGTGGTGGCTGGAGACTGGCAGATCCTGCCGTCGGCGCTGGGCCTCATGCTTGGTGCAACAGGGGCAGGACTTGGATTGGCCAGCGTGTTCTCCTCCAGATTCACCATGTTGGTACCACTGCCAGGGGATAACCCCATGAAATCGCGACCGGGTAATAACTTCTCCACGGTACTGATCCAGCTGGCCGGATTTGCAGGGGCTGGGGTATTGGCCGCCCCGGTTGCCGTGCTGAGCATCATGGGTGCGGTCACTGATCGAGCGCTCTTTGTCTGGTTGGCGCTGCTGCTCGGGGTGGGGTTGGGGGCACTGTACGTCTTCCTGGGAATCCGAATGGGTGCCAAACAATATAACAAGCGCGGACCGGAATTGTTGCTGGCCGTTTCTGTAGACCGCTGACTCTAGATAAGGTTAGAGCTACACAGCAGATGCAAGGCAATATCGCCCCGTCCGCCGCCGCTTTCGGCGTGCTCCGATGGGGCGTTATTACTCTGGGGTTGCTTTCTATATTTAGCCATGGGCCGCCTACTAGGTGGCATTGAAAGGAAGCGTGTTTCATGGAGGTCATCATCCTCCCGAGCAGCAAGGAAGTTGGGGCGCTCGCCGCCGATTCGATCGAAGCTTTGGTGCGCAATAAGCCCAACGCCGTCCTCGGCTTGGCCACAGGTTCCTCCCCGCTGCCCATCTATGACGAGTTGGCACGCCGCCATGAAGCAGGTTTGAGCTTCGAAGGTGTCAGCGGCTTTGCACTGGATGAGTATGTGGGTTTGCCCGTTGGCCACTACGAGTCCTACCGCGAAGTCATTCGCCGAGAATTCACCAACCGAGTAGATGTTGCTCCTGAGAAGGTGCACGGACCGGACGGTGCAAGCGAGGACATTGCAGGAGCCTGCCAGTCCTACGAAGACGCCATTGCGGCTGCCGGGGGAATCGATCTGCAGATTCTGGGCGTTGGCACCAACGGCCACATCGGCTTTAACGAGCCCGGTTCATCGCTGGCCTCACGTACCCGTATTAAGACTCTGGCCGAGCAGACCCGCCAGGACAATGCACGCTTCTTTGACAACATAGACCAAGTCCCTCACCACGTGGTAACCCAGGGTCTGGGCACCATCATGGACGCCCGGCATCTGGTTCTGGTGGCCTTCGGTGCGGGCAAGGCAGATGCTGTGCGCGATTTCGTCGAAGGACCGCTCTCGGCATCATGCCCCGCCTCGATCCTGCAGTTCCATCCGCGTGCCACCGTCATCATTGACGAGGCAGCCGCCGCCAAGCTTGCCGGTGCCGATACCTACCGGCACGCCTACATCAACAAGCCCGCCTGGCAAGGCCTGTAAAAAGAAATTCTCGGCGGGAGCCCACCTGAGTAGCAAAGGTGGGCTCCCCGTTCGCTGCTTCCCACTGCTCGCCAGCTCGCAGCGGGTCCCTCGGCAGCTCTCTTGCCAAAATTTCGACAAGCCCTCCCTTGTGCGGTGTTTTTCGCCAACGCTAGCGCAGCTGCTGGGGAGTGAAATCACTTGGAGGATTGTTGGCGCCTCGGTGAGTCGCGAACGCGAACGCGGTAGAGTGGTTTCATGAGTTTGCCTCCAGATCCTTTCGAAAATGATCCCCTGCACAGCCCCGGTCAGACCGGCGGCTCGACTGCCGTTATTGAGCGCGAGGAATTGCGTCAAGAAGTAGAGCCGGGCGACAGCGAACGATTCGCGCACTATGTGCGCAAGGAAAAGATCATGGAATCGGCCATGACGGGGGAGCCGGTGATTGCTCTTTGTGGCAAGGTCTGGACTCCCGGGCGTGATCCTCAGAAGTTCCCGGTTTGCCCCGAATGCAAAGAGGTTTACGACGGACTACGGCCTGAGGGCGGCAAGGGCAAGGGCCCGAAAAAACCCAAGAAGTAACTGGGGTTCGTAATTTTTGATAGGACCGGCGAAAAGCCGTTGATTGGCCGTGCCCGGAATTGGGTGCGGAAGCGTGAAAGTGTGACTGCGACTGTGACAAGGATGGCGGAAATTTCGTGACGGAGACATTGTTTGGTGGCCCGTCGCTGCCTCCGGCTTATCCTGAGCGCGCAGCGTGGGGTACGGCGCAAAAGCTGCGTGCCTGGCAGTCCGAGGCTATGGAGAAGTACTTCAGCGACATCCCGAGGGATTTCTTGGCGGTGGCAACGCCGGGTGCTGGAAAGACTACTTTTGCCCTGCACATCGCCACCCAGCTGATCGCTCGCGGGATGATCAACAGGGTCACCATTGTTACTCCCACAGACCACCTCAAACGCCAGTGGGCTGATGCCGCGGCCAGGGTGGGGATTGCCATTGACCCCAACTTCAAGAATGCTGACGGCCGTCACGGGAAGGGTTTCGTTGGTGTTGCTGTGACGTACGCGCAGGTTGCTAGCAAGCCGCTGTTGCACCGGGCCAAGACCGAGGCCGCCAAAACTCTGGTCATCATGGATGAAATTCACCATGGCGGTGACGCACTGTCCTGGGGCGATGGTATCCGTGAGGCCTTCGATCCCGCGGCTCGCCGGCTTGCGCTGACAGGTACCCCGTTCCGTTCCGATACGGCGGCTATTCCGTTTGTTGAATATGCCGAGGACAGGGACGGCATTCGTCGCTCGAAGGCCGATTACACCTACGGTTATGGCGAGGCGCTCAAGGACCATGTGGTCCGCCCTGTCATGTTCATGGCGTACTCGGGTCAGATGCGGTGGCGCACCAGCGCTGGCGAGGAAATGGCTGCCACGTTGGGCGAAGCCGTCACCAAGGACGTCACCGCTCATGCGTGGCGGACCGCGCTGAACCCTGAGGGGCAGTGGATCCCGGCCGTTCTAGCAGCCGCCGACAAACGCCTCACCGAAGTGCGCCGGGCCGTACCGGATGCTGGCGCCATGGTGATCGCCACGGATCACGAGGATGCGCGCGCCTACGCCGCGGAGCTGAAGAAGATCACTGGCGAAGCACCCACGGTGATTCTCTCCGATGACGCCAAGGCATCCGACAAGATCGACGCCTACTCGGCCGGCGATAAGCGTTGGATGGTGGCCGTGCGCATGGTGTCCGAAGGCGTTGACGTACCCCGCTTAGCTGTTGGCGTGTATGCCACCTCGACGGCCACACCGTTGTTCTTCGCTCAGGCCGTGGGCCGTTTTGTACGTGCCCGCAAAAGGGGGGAGACGGCGTCGATCTTCTTGCCCTCGGTGCCGAACTTGATGGAGCTCGCCAATCAGCTCGAACTTGAGCGAGATCACGCCCTGGACCGCCCCGACAAGGATCCCGACGGATTCATGGAGGAAGACGATGAGATGGAGGAGGCCAACCGCGAGGAAAAGGCCTCTGACACGCTGGAGAAGTTCAAGTTCGAGGCCCTGGAATCTCAGGCGTCCTTTGACCGAGTCTTGTTCGACGGCGGGGAATTCGGTACTGGCGGAGCGATCGGCAGTGACGATGAGCTCGACTTTCTGGGCATCCCAGGACTGCTTGACGCCGATCAGATGGGTCTGCTGCTGCGCCAGCGTCAGGCCGATCAGCAAACGCGTAAGCGCAAGAAGGCCCCGGCGGCTGAGCCTGAAGCCCCGCCGCTGATTGATCACCGCATGTTGATGGACCTACGTGGCGAGCTGGCAAAGAACGTCTCGGCGTGGAGTGCCCGCTCCGGCATGCCTCACGGGATGGTGCACAGCGAACTGCGCCGCATGTGCGGTGGCCCGGCCGTGGCTCAGGCCAACGAGGAACAGCTACAGACCCGGTTGAAGAAGCTCCAAGACTGGTTCATCGGCCGGAAATAGCACCTGTTTGCCAGTTTTTAAGGCGTGTGCCCACCGCGAGGCGCAAGAGCAGGCGGTCAGGTCTCCCGGAGCGGGGATGGATTTTCAAGGTCGCTCAGCGACCGAGGAAATCTTACTGCCCGCGAGGGAACCCAGACCGCCGGGCCCAGCTATTTGAGCTCTACGCCCGCTTCTTCGAGTTCTTCTAGGGCTTCTTCGCTGGCGTCAGCGTCCACTCCGGCCACGTAATCGCGCAGCACTGTGGTGTTGTAACCGGCGTTGATGGCATCCAAGGCGGTGGCTCGGACGCAATGGTCGGTGGCGATTCCCACGATCACCACATCTTCGACGTCATTCTCGCGCAGCCAGTCATCCAGGCTGATCGGGGCGTCGCCGTCCTCATCAGCTGATTCGTGAGCCTCGCGTTCGCCCACGGCGACCTCGTCTTCAGGGGCGAGTATGCCGTCGAAACCGGAGTAGGCGGCATCGTACTTACCTTTCCGGAAGTAGGCGTCAATGTCTTCGGTATCCAGGTTGCCGTGCAGGGCCGCTCCCTTTGAACCAGCCACGCAATGCACGGGCCAGCTCTTGAGATAGTCCGGGGTCTCGGAGAAATGCGTACCCGGATCGATGTGCCAATCCTGGGTGGCCACGATGAAATCGAAATCCGTCGCCTCAGAGAGTAGTTCGGTGATCTCCGTGGCGAGATCAGACCCGCCGGTGACGGCCAATGAACCGCCTTCGCAGAAATCGTTCTGTACGTCAACAATAATGAGAGCCTTGGCCATGGGTAAATCCTTTACTTCGCTGCTGCAGTTGCTGCAGTTGGTTGTTCGTATTCGGTGGGGATGACAGGTTCCCCACGCTGGAGCCTGCGTGCGGCACCTGGCATTTCTGCCATGGAGGCGGCGTGGCGGGCAGTTGCCCGCTCCACGCCTTCGGCTCCGGTCCAGCCCGGCGTGAGCACGCCGTCGGTCATGAACTGGGTCAGGAGGGGCCGGTCATTAGCGTCCGCCTCGGGGCGGTGGCCGATCCCCACCACCTCGGCGGTGGCGGTGCCGGACTCGTTCAGGCGGCGGGTGGCGTACTTGCGCCCACCAACGCTGGCCTTGCCCTTGGCAGCCTTAGCGACGGAGACGAACTCGCCGTCGTCCCCTTCGCGGGAGACCAATTTGTACACCATCGACGCCGTCGGAGCGCCAGAACCGGTGACCAAGGAGGTGCCCACGCCGTAGGAATCCACGGGGGCGGCGGCCAAAGCTGCGATGGCAAACTCATCCAAATCCGAGGTCACGGTGATGCGCGTGTTCGTGTTGCCCAGCGAGTCCAGCAAAACGCGGACGTCCCGCGCCTGGGCGAGCAAATCGCCGGAATCCAACCGTACGCCGCCCAAGGCGGGGCCCGCAATGTCTACGGCCTTGCGGACGGCGGTTTCGACGTCGTACGTGTCAACGAGCAGCGTGGTGCCGGCCCCCATGGAACCGATCTGGGCGCGGAACGCAGCTTCCTCGGAATCGTGCAAAAGGGTGAAGGAGTGCGCGGCGGTGCCCTGGGTGAGGACGCCGTAACGCAGGCCAGCCTCGAGGTTTGAGGTGCTGTGGAAGCCGGCAATCACAGCGGCGCGCGAGGCAGCTACGGCCGATTCTTCGTGGGTGCGGCGCGAGCCCATCTCGATGCACGGGCGAGCGCCGGCGGCACCGGTCATGCGCGAGGCGGCAGAGGCAATGGCGGAATCGTGGTTCAGGATCGAGAGCACGTACGTTTCCAGAATGCACGCCTCGGCGAACGTGGATTCAATGCTCAAAATGGGTGAATTCGGGAAATAAAGTTCGCCCTCTGCATAACCGTAGATGCTGCCGGAGAATTTGAAATCGGCCAACCAGGACAATGTTTCGTCGTTAACAACGTTGTTTTGGGCCAAGAAATTTAGCTCGTCGGGGCCGAACCGGAACTGCTCCAGGCCCTCCAAGATGCGCCCTGTTCCGCCCACAACACCATAGCGGCGGCCGTCTGGCAGGCGCCGGGCGAAGGCCTCAAACACGCTGCGGCGATGCGCGGCACCGGAGTGCAGGGCAGCTTGAAGCATGGTCAGCTCGTAGTGATCTGTAAACAGTGATGTGCGGGGCTGGCCCCAGCTTGATGGAGTAGTCACGGAATTCACTTTAGTAGGGCAACACTAGAATGGACATATGAGTGTCAGCACAGCCCCGGAAACAGACCGGGAAGTATCAACTCGCGAACTCATCTCCCCAGACATCCCCTGGGAATTAATCGTGTGGAATGACCCGGTTAATTTGATGAGCTACGTCAGTTACGTCTTCCAAAGTTATTTTGGCTATTCAGAGGCAAAGGCGGCGAAATTAATGCTTGAGGTTCACACTGAGGGCAAGTCCGCGGTTGCCCATGGCTCCAAGGAAAAGATGGAAGCCCACGCCGTTGCCATGCACGGATTTGGGCTCTGGGCGACAGTTCAGAAGGGCGGCCCCCGTGGCTAAGGCCTTCTCCGCCGGCCGCCGCGGCATCACCGGCTTTCTGGAACCTGCCGAGCGCGACCTCCTCCGCAAACTTTTCACCGACATCATCACCATGCTGGAACCGGAAACCCCGGCGCATGAGGACCCGTTGGCAGCCCTAATTGGCTTGGACATGGATGTGTCCGTGCCGATGGATCCGGCCCTGTTGCGGCTGCTGCCGGACGCTGTGAAGGACGACGCCGACTCCGCCCTTGAGTTCCGACAGCTCACCGAACGCTCGCTGCGAGAAACCAAGATCGGGGCGCTGCGTGCGGCCTCCTTGGGTCTGGAAAGCGACAAGCTGGTCTTGAACGAAGAAGGTGCCAAGCTCTGGGCCATGGCCCTGAACGACGTTCGCCTGGTACTGGCCGAACGGCTCGAAATTCGAGACGAAGAAGACGCCGACCGGATCCACGAGGTTCAAGACTGGGGTGAGGCAGACGACGTCGAAAGTTACCTTTCCCTGGTTTACAACTTTGTCTCCTGGCTTCAGGAGAGCCTGGTGCAAGCCATGCTCGCGGCCATGGCACGTAGCAAGTAACCGCCTGTGGCAGCTGGAGAAATTGTGTTGTTGTTCGCAATTGACACGCTCCGGCTGGCAAAGGAACTATTGTTGAATCGATCATGAGCACACATTCACTCAATCCCCAGAACACACCTGCGGCGAAGCCACGGGTCAGCGACCTGACAGATCGGCCCATTGGAATTTTCGATTCCGGGGTTGGTGGATTGACTGTGGCACGTGCTGTGATCGATCAGCTTCCCAACGAATCCATCTTGTATGTAGGTGACACGGCGAAGGGCCCTTATGGTCCGTTGCCGATCGCCGAAGTTCGAGCCAACGCGCTCGGGGTCATGGATGAACTGGTTGATTCTGGCGTCAAACTTCTGGTGATCGCGTGTAACTCGGCCTCCGCGGCCGTGCTGCGCGACGCCCGAGAACGGTACACGGCCCGCTACGGGATCCCCGTCATTGAGGTCATTCAGCCAGCTGTCCGGCGCGCCGTTGCGGCTACCCGTACCGGTCACGTGGGTGTTATTGGCACCGTGGCCACGGTGGGATCGCGCGCTTATAACGACACTTTTGCGGCAGCCCCTGATCTAACGATCACCTCTGTGGCTTGCCCCGACTTTGTCCGGTTTGTGGAATCTGGCATCACCAGCGGCCCGGAGTTGCTGACCACGGCCCAAGAGTATTTGGCTCCACTCAAGGAAGCCGGCGTGGACACCTTGGTGCTGGGATGCACCCACTATCCGCTGCTGACAGGGGTCATCTCCTTTGTCATGGGTGATTCGGTGACCCTGGTGTCCAGCGCCGAAGAAACCGCCAAGGACGTCTATAAGGCCTTGGTGAACCACGATCTTGAGCGGGTCTCCCAAGCGGCCCCCACCCACCAATTCCTTTCCACCGGGGACGCAAGAAGTTTCGGTGTCCTAGCCCGGCGCTTTTTAGGCCCGGAGGTGCGCGGGGTCGAACAGGTCAGCCATGTCTCAGCCCATTACCCCACAGGATCACTGGCACGAATCACCCCGGACATGATCGCTGCTGCTCGGCAGAACCCAGCAGGTGCGGGGGTCACACAGTACTCAAATTTTGTTTTGGAAGATTCCATGGGCAGACTAGCTGTTCCGGGAAACAGTGCGGGGGAGCGAACATGAAGTTGACGATTGTTGGATGCAGCGGGTCCTTTCCCGGTCCGGCGTCGCCCGCGTCCTGTTACCTGCTCACAGCGCACGACGGCGAACGGCCGTGGCGGGTACTCATTGACTTAGGCAGTGGTGCTCTGGGCGCCGCGCAACAGTACATGGACCTTGAGGACATCGACGCGATCTTCCTCAGCCATCTCCACCCCGACCACTGCATGGATTTGTGCGGTCTGCACGTGGCTGTCCGGTGGAATCCGGCCGGCTGGCACCGCGGCCGGATTCCCGTGTGGGGCCCGGCAGCGACAGCCGACAGGTTGGCCACCGCCTACGGTCTGGAACTGGACCCTGGTATGCGCGAGGAATTTGACTTCATCAACTGGCAGGAACGCGAAGCCGTCACGGTTGGTCCTTTCAAGGTCACGCCCTACTCGGTGAACCACCCGACTCCTGAGGCCTATGCCCTGCGCGTAGAAGTCACCGAATACGACGGAACCGGCATGGACCGCGCCGCCGTCCTGACGTATTCCGGCGATACCGACAGCTGCCAAGCATTAGAAGACGCCGCCCAGAATGCCGATTTCTTCTTGTGTGAGGCGGCTTTTCAAGAAGGCCGTGACGACCACATCAAGGACGTTCACCTCACGGGTAAGCGTGCCGGGGAGGCGGCAGCGCGGGCGAATGTGAAGCGTCTGCTGCTCACCCACATCCCCGTCTGGACTGACAGCAACACCGTCGTGGCTGAAGCACGGGAAGTATATTCAGGCGGTGTGGCTGCGGCCGTAGCGGGCGTGCACTACACGATCTAGTGGTGTTTGCTTTTGTCAACGAACACCCTCTTTGTCACCTTCCCCTGCTTCATCACCTTCACCGCCTTCACCGCCTTCACCGCCTTCGCCACCTTCGCCACCGATCAAGAATGCCATTCATGAGTGAAAAGCCACGCAAGAACCGGAAACCCAGCAGTGGCATGGCAGGTCAAGCTGGTCAAACGGCACAGGCGCTAGTCCCACCCGTTGCCCCACCCCTTATGGACACCATCTTCCTCATGCTGATGGGTGCTGCCGTTGCACAGATCATTGCGGCTGTTCTCGGGGTTCTGCATGCCAGCTCCGACGCTTATCGTCAGGAATCGATCACGCAGCTGGAGGCAACAGGCGTCAAGGATATTACTCCCGAGATGCTAGAGGTGATGTCTGTAGCGACCGTGGGAACCACCATTCTCGTGGCTGTGGCAGCAGTGATCTTGTACGTGGTGATTGGCCTGTTCCTGAAAAAAGGCATGGGGTGGGCTCGTCTCGCCGGAACAGGGTTGGCACTGATTTCATTCTCGCGGTACGTGGGCGTCAGTAGTCCTGGGGATCTGGCGACGGTTCTGCAGATCGTTCTCGGCGTGGCGGCCATAGCCCTGTGCTTCATGGGCCCCGCAGCTGAGTTCTTCAAGGAGAAGAAGACCTATAAGCTGGCTCGCAGAAAACTTGTACGCCGGTAGCGCCTACCGACCTCCCCAGCCTCGCTTCGCTCGGCCGTGGCCCCTCGGCCGGTAGCGCCTACCGACCTCCCCAGCCTCGCTTCGCTCGGCCGTGGCCCCTCGGCCGGTAGGCTTATACCCATGACTTCATCTGAAACACTCCGCGCCGACGGGCGCACCAATGATCAGCTCCGCGACATCACCATTACCCGCGGCTGGTCCAAGCAGGCCGAAGGTTCGGCCCTGATTGAGTTTGGCAACACCCGCGTGCTCTGCACCGCATCCTTGACCCCCGGGGTACCGCGCTGGCTTAAGGGCGAAGGCACCGGCTGGGTCACGGCCGAATACGCCATGCTCCCACGCGCCACGAACACCCGTAACTCCCGCGAATCCGTCAAGGGCAAGATCGGTGGCCGCACCCACGAGATCTCGCGCCTGATTGGCCGCTCACTGCGCTCGATCATCGACACCAAGGCCCTGGGCGAAAACACCATCGTGCTGGACTGTGACGTCCTCCAGGCCGACGGCGGCACCCGCACCGCGGCTATCACTGGCGCCTACGTTGCCCTGGCCGACGCTATTGCGTTCGCCAAGGAAAACAAGCTGATCGCCAAGAACGCCCAGCCGCTGATCGACACCGTCTCCGCCATCTCCGTGGGCATCATCGACGGCGTACCCATGCTGGATCTGCCCTACGTTGAAGACGTGCGCGCCGAGACCGATATGAATGTTGTTGTCACCGGTTCGGGCAAGTTCGTCGAGGTTCAGGGCACCGCCGAAGGAGCCCCCTTCGATCGCGACGAGCTCAACCAGCTCCTGGATCTCGCCCTCATCGGCACCACGCAGCTCGCCCAAATCCAGCGCGAGACCCTCGGTAACTAGTGAGCGCGCCCAAACTGGTCCTCGCCACCCACAACCAGGGCAAGTTACGGGAGCTGCGTGAGCTGCTCCGTGGCCAGATTCCTGGTCTGGATGTGGATACTGACGTGCTCGACGCCGGAGCTATCGATGCCCCTGATGTCGCCGAAACAGGGGTCACCTTCGCGGAAAACGCACGACTGAAGGCTCACGCTGTGGCCCAGTTCAGCGGCGCATTGGCTATTGCCGATGATTCCGGCCTCGCCGTGGACGTGCTGGGCGGAGCTCCCGGCATCTTCTCGGCCCGCTGGGCTGGTGCTCACGGGGATGACGCCGCAAACCTGAATCTGCTCCTGGCGCAGCTGGCCGACATTGCACCCGAGCACCGTGGCGCACGTTTTGTATGCGCAGCGGCGCTAGCCAATGCCGAGGACACCTTGGATGTAGTGGAAGAAGGGGCCCTTGAAGGAACCTTGCTTGCTGCGCCTCGAGGGGAGGGTGGCTTCGGCTATGATCCGATCTTGCAGCCGGTGGGCATGGATGTCTCCTGCGCCGAGCTATCTAGCGCGGAGAAAAACGCCATCAGCCACCGCGGCAACGCCTTCCGTGCATTGTTGCCGCATATCGTGAAGGCGCTATCCTAAGCACCCGAAGCAGTCATTGCACCGTTCCGGCAGGGAAGCGATCTTGAACGGAAAACGAAAGGGGAGTAGTTGGCAATGTTCGTGAAGAACAATGCCAACTACTCCCCTTTCGGCGCAAGTCTGAGGTCAAGTTTGAGCGCAAATTTCGGCGTCAGAGGGCTTCTATGCGGGACGCTGGCAGAGACGTTTTAGGCCTCCGAGGCCTTCTTTTTACGGTGGCTGCTCATGGCCTTCAGGAACTCGATGCCGATCGGGATAACCGAGATGGCGACGATGGCGATGAAGATCACGTCGAGGTTGTCGCGCACCCAGGGCACCTTGTTGCCCAGGAAGTAACCCAAGTAGGTGACTCCACCTGCCCACAGAACAGCGCCAAGGGCATTGAAGAACAGGAACTTGCGCATATCCATTTTGGCCACGCCCACAATGACGGGGACAAAGGTGCGCATGATCGGGACGAAACGGGCCAGGACCAGCGCCTTGCCGCCGTGCCGTTCAAAGAAGGAGTGGGCCTTTTCGACGTACTCCCTCTTGAAGAACCTGGAGTCTGGCTTGTTGAAGATGGAGGGGCCGGCCTTATATCCGATGTAATACCCCAATCGATCGCCGAGGAAGCCGGAGACAATCAGCATTGCCATCAACGCCCAGATGTTGATCGGCATAGCGCCCGTGCTGACCAGCAGCCCTGCGGTGAAAAGCAGTGAGTCTCCGGGGAGGAAGAAGCCCACCAGCAGGCCAGTCTCGGCGAAAATGATGGCACAGGCGATGATCACGACCCAGAAGCCCAAGGCTGGCTTATCCAGAATCTGCATGGGGTCCAGCCAGTCCGGCAAGATGGCGAGGGAAGGGACGGCCCCGTGGCCCACAAGAGCGGGCAGAGCGGCGTCATTCAAAGCAGTTAGTATCACACCCTCAAGATTACGGTACTTCCCTGAGAGTTCTCTCCACCTACAGGAGGATATTGAGGGTTGACATCAACCGCCAAGGTTATATGGTTAGTTGCATGAGTAATGAACCAATGAGGCGAGTGGGTTTTCCTGAGATCCGGGCGCAGGTGGCGCTGCTGTGATCAATGACAGCAAGCCGATCTTCGTTCAGATCGCGGAAATGATTGAAGGTGACATCGTCGATGGGCTCCTATCCGAAGAAGCACAGGTCCCCTCTACGAATGAATTTGCGGCCTTCCATAGGATCAATCCGGCCACGGCCGCCAAGGGAGTCAACGTGTTGGTTGACAACGGGATTCTCTATAAGAAGCGAGGAATTGGCATGTTTGTCTCCACTGGCGCCCGGGCTGTTCTGGTGGACAAGCGCCGGGCCGATTTCTACGAACAATTCCTGCAGCCACTGGTTCGGGAAGCTCGCAAATTAGGGATCGACGGCGCGGCGCTGACCGCCATGCTGGCCCGCGAAACCGAAGCAGGGGCAACAACCGGAGCAAAGGAGAGTGCGCTGTGAACGCACCGGTCGTAAGAGTGGAGGGCTTGAGCCGCAATTATCGCGACATTAAAGCCCTCAGCGATGTGACTATCACGCTGGAAGCGGACAAGATTTACGGTTTGTTGGGCCGCAATGGTGCCGGCAAGACCACGCTCATGTCCATCCTGACAGCGCAGGGTTTTGCCAGTTCCGGTGACGTGCGCGTCTTCGGTGAGCACCCCTATGAAAATGAGAAGGTGCTGAGCCGGATCTGCTTTATCAGGGAATCTCAGAAGTATCCGGATGATTTTAAGCCCGCCCATGCTTTCAAGGCAGCGGCCCTGTTCTACAAAAACTGGGACCACGCACTGGCCTTGACCTTGGCGGAGGAATTTGAGCTGCCTCTCAATCGCCGGATCAAGAAGCTCTCCCGGGGCCAGTTGTCAGCGGTGGGGGTCATCATAGGCCTGGCCTCCCGTGCCGAGCTGACATTTTTCGACGAGCCTTATCTGGGTCTGGATGCGGTGGCGCGGCAGCTGTTCTATGATCACTTGCTGGCCGACTATGCCAAGTTCCCACGCACTATTGTGCTGTCCTCGCACTTGATCGATGAGGTGGCAAACCTCCTAGAACACGTCATCATCATCGATAAAGGCGTCATCATCGTCGACGACGACGCCGAGAACATCCGCAGTGCGGCCAGCAATATTGCCGGTGTCGGTCCCCGCGTGGAAGCGTTCGCCGGCGCTCACACCATCCTGCGACGGGAAAGCATCGGCGCCCTCCTGTCGCTGACCATTGAGGGCGTCCTGAGTACCGCCGAACGCCGCGAGGCCCAGGAATTGGGTTTGGAATTGAGCCCGGTATCGCTGCAGCAATATGTCATCAGCAAGACCCGCGACGCCGGATACCGGGTGGGCGACGACGCCTCATCCTTGGCCGGGGTGGAGTTGGGCCGCCGAAGCCAACCAGGTCACAGCAAGTTGAACCCGAGCAAACAAAACCAGAGCGGAGCAAAGCGATGAACCGCGCACTAGGAGTTGCAAAGATGCAGCTCATCAATAAATGGACGTTTCTGGGAATACCTGCCGTCATCATTGCCGGTTCGTTCCTGCTCAGCTTGGCGATCTTTGCGCTGATCCCCAACACCGTTGAGACGAAATATTCCGGCGCCGGCCAAGCTGTCATGTGGTATTTTTTCGGTCTAGGCATCCAATCTCTGACCCTGAGCTTCCCGTTTTCCCAAGGTCTGAGCGTTAGCCGGCGCAGCTACTTCCTCGGCACGGTGGGACTATTTACAGTTCTCGCCGCCGCCATCGCGGCGCTGTACGTCATCCTTGGCTGGGTTGAGCAGGCCACGAATGGCTGGGGCCTGCAGGGTCGCATGTTTGCGCTGGAGTGGGTGGCAGACCGTCATTGGTTCATCCAATGGTTCTTCTACTACATCCTCATGATGTTCTTGTTCCTGCTAGGACTCTGGGCCGCCACGGTCTACAAGCGCTGGCAAGCAACAGGATTGCTGATCCTGTGCTTGTCGCTGGCGGTGCTACTCATTGGTGCCGCGGCGTTGATCACGCTGCAGGGTTGGTGGCCGGCCGTCGGAGCATGGATGATGAGACTGACCCCGCTCTCGCTCGGCGCCTTGGCATTGGTCTTCGTGGTGATGTTGGGCAGCGCAGGCTATGCCACCTTGCGCCGGGCAACCCCGTAGCCCACATCAGCCACAGCATTAAGGCACCGTTCGACGCCGGACCCTTGGCTCCGGCGTCGAACTTTGTCGGTGCGCGGGGGTAGCCTTGAAGAGTGGCTTTGGACTTTACTGCAATTGATTTTGAAACTGCCAACGGATTTAGGGGATCGCCCTGCTCCGTTGGTCTCACAAGGGTCCGCGGCGGGGTGATTGTTGAAGAAGGCTACTGGCTCATGCGCCCGCCGGAGGGGCACGATCACTTCGATTCGCGCAATATCACCATTCACGGCATCACCCCCGACGACGTCGCCACCGCCCCGCGCTTTGCCGACGTCTTTGGCGAAGTCAACGCTTTCATTGGTGGGGACGCACTCGTGGCACACAACGCGGCCTTCGATCTTGGAGTGATCCGTTCAGCGTCCGAAGTCTCGGGCATGGCTGCCCCTGCCTTCGATTACGCCTGCACCGTGGTGCTCTCGCGAAAGAACTACTCACTACCCTCCTATTCGCTGCCGTTTGTGGCCGAGGCTGCCGGTGTTCCGTTGCGCAATCACCACGACGCCACCGAAGATGCACGGGCCTGCGCCGGGATCATGGTGGACATTGCCGGCAAGCACGGTGTTGATTCGGTGCGCGGTGTCTTTGAAGCCATGAAGCTATCCATGCCGCACGCCGATGCCTACAACCCCGCCACTGATGAGGTCTCCAAGGCCACGCGTTCAGCGCTGGAGCGCATCGCAGAGATGCAGGACGGAATCGCCAACGGCACAGCCCGCGGCGGCCGTTCCAGCTGGTCCACAGAGGGCCCCAACCCGGAACCGAACGTCCATGCAGATGTGGCCCATCCACTGTTTGGTCAAACTGTGGTGTTCACCGGTGACCTGAGCCTGGGCCGGCCCGAGGCCAAGCTCAGAGCAGCTGTTCATGGAGCCCAGTGCGCCAGTAACGTGACGCTCAAGACCACCGTCCTAGTAGTGGGCAGTGGATTTACTGCCGCAGATCTTCGCAGTGGCCGGCTGACCTCTAAAGCCAAGCGAGTTCTGGACTTGCAGCACCGCGGACAGGGCATTGAAGTGCTCTCCGAAGGCGAATTTATGCAAATGGTGGGCTAGCTCCACAGCCAACGGGCTGCACGTCTCGCCGCTACCTCGAGCGTGCCGCAAGTGTGCGCCCAAGTCATACGGCGCAATAAAGCTAGGGCGCGCGGTGGCTCCGGTTTTACTCTGAGCTTATGAGTCGACTCACTGACATTCCCGCCGCCACCGAATTTATCCAGCCTGATTTGGTGCAGATCCCGTCGCCCGGATCAACACCACCGGCCGATGTCAGTGTGCTCAAACGCATCTTCGCCTTTCCCAACCCGGTCAATGAATATGCCGCGCGTTGCACGGCCGGAATCGTGGTGGTTCTGACTTTGGTGGCCATCTTGTCCCAGTGGGAATGGTTGGTGGGGGTCATTGCTGCCGGGTTCATCCTGCGTCTGGCCTTTGGCCCCCGGATTTCCCCGGCAGCACTCTTGTCAGTGAAAGTCTTGGCTCCGCGCTTTGGTCCCGCTAAATTGGTGCCGGGTCCGCCCAAACGCTTCGCTCAGGGAATTGGCGTTTTCATGTCCGTCGCCGCGTTCATTCTGTTGCTCAGCGGAGCGCCCCTGCTCGGTTGGGCGCTGATGGCCCTCTTATTGGTAGCGGCTTCGCTGGAGGCATTCATTGGCCTATGCCTGGGCTGCATCATTTTCGGTGCGATGGTGCGCCGCGGCCTCATCCCGGCCGGTATCTGCGACGCGTGCGCCAACGTCAGCTTTCGGAGCCGTTGAGGATCTGTGTCCGGAGCCGTCGAGGGCGGCGCTGTGTCCGGCGCCTTCAGCAGCTATTCTGCGGTGGTCAGCTTGATGAAGTCAGCTCCAAGACGACGGACTAACTGGGGGGCCTCGCACAGCGTCAACCACGACGCCGGCAGCGCAGCTTCTCCGTACAACGCACCGAGGATATTCCCGGCAATAGAAGCTGTGGAGTCGCTGTCCCCACTGTGGTTTGTGGCGAGCCGGATAGCGGCCAGGAAATGATCCACGGGGGATCCTGACGCCGCCTCAGTGGCCAACACAGAATAGAGGGCAACGGCGAGAGCTTCTTCGGCTACCCAACCCAACCCCAAGGCATCGGTGAGGGAATCGCCGGACAAGAGTCCGCCGTCGTGCGTGGACGAAGGCGACAAAGCAGACGCCGAAAGGCTCACCGCAGAGTCAAGGCGAGCCAGCAGATCGGGATCCGCGCTAGTTTCGGCAGCTGCCCGGTTACGCGCGGAATCGGCGGCCGCACGCAACGGGAGCCCCACGATGACTAGCTGGTGGATGAGCCAGCTGAAGGCACCCGAGGATTGCCGGGCGGAGGGGTGGCCGTGGGTTAGGGAGGCCGCGTCGGAGCTGATCTTGTAGATGGTTTCCGCTTCAACATGAGGCAGCAGACCATAGGGGGCCGAGCGCATCACGGTCCCACAGCCCTTGGAATCGGGGTTGACCGGGCGGGAAACGGTGCCCATCTCCCCACTTTTCAAACCAGTGATGCAGGCGTTGCCGGGGTGGCGCTGATGGTGCAGGACGCTCTGGGAATCGATCCAACGCGGTGCCTGTTCGGGGGCGTGACCGGCGGCTTCGATGCCCTGAGTCTTGAGCCAACGCAGGTACGCGAGCCACTGGCAGGCATTAATGTCGGCGCCAATGCCGTTATTGGCCCACTCCAGGACGTCCAAAAGGCCGTCGAGTGTGTAGAGGGTCATCTGGGTGTCGTCGGAGAAATGCGCGGTGCTGGGTGCCTGGGACAAATCCACTAGCAGGGCCGGGCCAAACTTTGCCCGGATATCGGCGAGGGAGTCGAACTCCACCAAGTAGCCGAAGGCATCGCCCAAGGCACCACCCATGAGCGTGCCCTGAACGCGGCTGGCAAAGTCGGCGGGGACAGGGGTGCGAACGGGATTTGTCATACTTCTAATTTACCGTTGTTCCGAAGCGGCGGTGGCCCATGGGTGTTGGAGCAGCGGCGGTGGCCCAGAGGTTGCGTGCGCCTTGGGTGGAATGGGTAGCCCACTAGACTTGAGGGTGCGGCGACTTCTAGCGCTCACCAGAGTGTGACTGCCCGTCACCGGCAGCGACGCTTATGCAGCGCTACCCAGCGCTACCCAGCTTTGCCCAGCGCTACTGAAGCAGCAGCCCTGCCCAAGGACTATAAGGAGACGGAGACCCATGCGCGAGCCCGCCTGGCGACGGACCGGAAAAACGCCCGATTACCGCTTTTCACTGGCGAACGAGCGCACTTTTCTCGCTTGGGTACGGACCGCATTGGCCCTGTTGGCAGGAGCGGTGGCGATCGATCAGCTGGCCCCGGAAATCGCGCCCCCGCTGATGCGCATCAGTTTGTGCATGGTGCTGGCCGTGATTGGTGCGGTGCTGGCGATTGTTAGTTACCGTCGATGGGCCCAGCAGGAACAGGCAATGCGCAACGATGCGGAATTGCCACACTCGTGGCTGATGCTGGGCATGACTGTCATTGTTTCGATAGCCGCCATCATTTTTGCCGTACTGATTCTGGTCAAGCCCTAACATGGCTCCATCAGTTGGACACGTTCGGGACCCCGGATTGCAGCCTGAGCGTACGGCCTTGTCGTGGCGCAGGACCATCATGAGTGCAGTGGTGGCCGACCTCCTGATTTGGCGTGGCTGGCTTCAGGCGCTGACCGGCAATGGGCCCAGCACTTTGGCCGATAACCATGGTGCTCACGTGGTGGGTCTGGGGATCTGCGCAGCCGTTGCCTGCGTCACCACCATCATTTTGGTGCTCTGCGCCGTAATTCGAATCCGCCTGCTCCACGCCGGCGTCGGTCCCGTGGAGCAGGAGTCCCACATTGCGGTTCAGGCTCCGATCTTACGTACAGCTTCGGCCGCTATAGTTGCTCTGGCTGCCGCCACAGTTACTGCGCTGGCGCTCGGAATGTAAGCCCGCTGGCCAGACGGCCGGCCACGTCTCCCAAGTTTCACAGCGTGGCACCGCACTATTCCAGCACCGCACTATCCCAGCGCCGCAGCATTCCAGCGCCGCAGCCAGAGTTGCCCCACATTTTTGTTCGCCAGTTTAGTTTCCCAGTCGAAGGATTTACACACCATGACTTCATCCGGAACGGCCACCGCCCCGGTGCAGGCTTATCCGATCAGTACCCGCGTCGCCATTGAAGGGTTGGGTAGCTTTTTCATTGTTTTCGCCGGACTCGGCACGGCACTGTTCAGCTCCGGCGGTTCCGCGTCGGTTGTCGGGTTCGCTTATGGACTGGCCTTGGTGGCTGCCATTATTTCCTTCGGTCACGTTTCCAACGGCTACTTTAACCCGGCGTTTTCGCTTGGAATGGCGGTGGCTGGACGGCTGAAGTTTTCCGCTGCGGCACTGTATATAGTGGCGCAGACCATCGCTGCCGTGCTGGCCTCGGCTGTCTGGCTGGCGATGCTGAAGGTATTGCCCGCCGGTGCAGTCCGTCCCAGCGCCGAGATGTTCGCGGACTTGGCTAATGGATTCGATACCCATTCGCCGTCGCAGGTGCCCATGATTGGTGTCCTCATTGTGGAACTGATCGCTGTCGGCGTTTTGACGGCCATGCTCTTGGGCGCCACCTCGCTCCGCAATAAGTCAACGTTGGGACCTGTAGGCATTGGTCTGGCCTTTGCCCTGGCCGTTGGCATCACGATGCCACTGAGCAACGGCTCGCTGAACCCGGCCCGTGCCACCTCGGTGGTCTTCCTCGCAGAGTCTTGGGCTGCCGAGCAGCTGTGGCTGTTCTGGGTTGCGCCACTGTTTGGTGCGGCCTTGGCCGCGGCCATCTACCGTTCTTTCGCCCCTGCCCAGCCTGTGGCTGTGTTGGTAGATGAGGAAGGATCCGTCCCCGAGATCACGCTGGTGGACGCCCCTGTAACGTACGACGTCGATGCCTCCTCGGGCGCATCAGTCGCTCCTGCTTCTTCCGAGACTTTGGCAACGCCGGCGCCTGTTTCCGCCGAGATCGACGACGCCCAGGCTTTCTTCGATTCCCCCAAGAAGTAATCCACCACTGATCTGACCGGCGGTAAGAGGAGCTCAAAAGCCCTCGCCGCCGGTCATTTTTGTTTGGAGGCTAAGGTTTAGCGATGCCGAACTTCTCCCTCTAGCTTGTGGCCGCGTGCTCTGCACGGATTCGCCGCAGACCCTGATGGCTATGGTGCTCATAGCCTGCGCGCTGCTAGTGGTAGCAGTCGTCAGCAGTTGTCAGCGGTTGTCAGCGGTGCGAAGCTGGCCAACGCTGTTGCAGTTCAAGCGCTGTCGGTGGAAGGAACCCGCCGCCGAGCTTCTCTGGTCAGTGAATGTCGGTGCTCTCGGATACCTTGGAACCATGAAGCTTCTGCACACCTCAGATTGGCATTTGGGCCGCTCCTTCCACGGCGTGGGAACCTTGGCGGCGCAACGGCGCTTTGCCGAGCAACTCCTTGAAACCGTCACCGAGGAACAGGTCGACGTTGTTCTGATAGCCGGTGATGTGTACGACCGCGCCCTGCCCAGCGTTGACGTGGTAAACCTCTTCGATGACATTCTGGCCAGGCTTAATACGGCCGGGGTACAAGTGGTCATCACCAGTGGCAACCATGACTCCGCCACCAGGCTGGGCTTCGGCGGGCGGTTGTTGGAGCGGGCCGGTGTTCATTTGCGTACCCGCATTGCAGACCTTGCAACACCGGTCTTGCTCCCCTTGAACGTGAACGTGAACGGGAACGGGAACGTTAACGAGAAGGGCCGTGGAGCGGAGGGCGGGCCCATGGTGGCCATTTATGGCATCCCCTACCTTGAACCACGGATGGTGGCCGATGAGCTGGGCGTGGAGAATGGGACTTATTTCACCGTGACCGAGGCAGCCGTGCGGCTAATTGCGGCTGATCTGGCCACCCGTGCGCCCGGAACGCCATCTGTGGTGTTGGCACATACCTTTGCCAGCGGAGGAATATCCTCGGCCAGCGAACGGGAATTGACCATTGGTGGCGTGGGCGCCGTGCCTTTGGATCTCTTTGAGCCGTTCAGTTACACCGCATTGGGCCATTTGCATGGGCCACAGCGGCTCAGCGAGACCGTCCGCTACTCTGGGTCACCGCTTCCGTATTCCTTCTCCGAAGCCGCGCACAGCAAGGGCGCCTGGCTCCTGGAAATCACCGAAGCTGGGTTGGGAGAAGTCACTAAAGTGGACTGGGCTCCCGAACGGGCTCTCAGCATCCTCAAGGGCAAACTTGAGGACCTACTCGCCGAGGACAAGTGGGCTCCGGATGAGGCCCACTACTGCCAAATCACCTTGACTGACAACGACCGCCCAGAGCTGGCCATGGAGCGGCTACGCAGCCGATTCCCACACACTCTGGTGCTCATGTTTGAACCTGAAATAGCCCGCGACGCGGATAAACAAAGCTACGGTGCTCGCATCGCCCAAGCCACAGATGAACTGGAACTGTGCTGTGGCTTCCTAGACCATGTGCGGCACCGCCCAGCGAACCATGATGAAGAACAGGTCCTGCGCGCAGCTTTGGCTTCTGCGCGGGAAGAGGAGGCAGCGCGATGAGAATCCATCGTTTGGAAATCCAGGCTTTTGGCCCTTTCGCCGGTCGGGAAATCATTGACTTCGACAAGCTAGGCGCTCAGGGCCTGTTCCTACTTAACGGTGCTACTGGGGCTGGTAAAACCAGCATCTTGGACGCCATTGCCTATGCTCTGTACGGGCAAGTGCCCGGTTCACGTTCGGCGAGCACAGGCCAACTACGTAGCCACCACGCCGCCGAGGGTGTGGTCCCTCAAGTGGTGTGTGAGTTCACCGCCGGGGGCCGTCGGCTCGAAGTGGAGCGCAGCCCGGAATGGATGCGGCCGGTTAAGCGTGGAAGCGGGACCACACGGGAACAGGCCAGCACCCGGCTCCGGGAGAAATCTGACGGAGTATGGGAAGTGAAATCAACCCGCAATGATGAAGCTGCCAGTGAGATCCATCAGCTGTTGGGTATGAATATGGCTCAATTCACCAAGGTAGTGCTCCTTGCCCAAGGCGACTTTGCTGCTTTTCTGCGTGCCACAGCCACGGAACGTCAAACCCTGTTGCAGCGGCTCTTTGGGACTGACATCTATCAAGATGTTGAGAATCGTCTCGCCACTGATGCCAAAGTGGCCCAGTCCGCGGTGGCCGCGGGTCTCGGTGCCTTGGAGACCGCGGAGCGGGTGGCACTGAGTCAGAGTGCGCAGGTCTTAGAACGTGAGGCGGAGCATGCAATCCGTGTGGCAGAACTCGCTGAGGCAACACCGGTCACAGAGCCAGATACAGAGCCGGAGACAGAGCCAGCCACGGGGCTCTTGTCGGAGGGTACTAGTGACGAGCAGCCCATCAGCGAGCTGCACGGGCTGGAATTATTTGCCGTCCTCAAGCAACAGGTGGGCCAGGCTGTCGCCCGCACAGCAGATCATGCTGCAGAAAGCCGAGCACAGGCACAGTCGCTGGCGGAGCTGGTGGATACCGCCCAGAGTCAGCGAAGCCGGCACGCCGCCTTGGCGGCAGCTGTTGCCGAACAAAATCGGCTGAATGGTTTGACTCAGGAAGAAGCCCAATGGCGAGAACGCCTCGATCGTCACCACCAAGCCCAAGTCCTTTCTGCCGTGGTTCAATCTGCGGCAAAAACCGCCCGTGAGCGTGACCGGACACAGGCTCGAACTGCAGCTGCGGCCGCGAGCTTCGACGCCAACGAGCTAGCTGCAGCGACCCTGGGTAAAGCTGCGCTCAGCGCTACTGCTGCCGAGCTGGAAAGTCTCGATAGGGATCTGACCAAGCAGCTAGCCACCGTTGACGCTGCGCTCCCCGATGAAGGCCGGCACCAGCAAAAGAGTGCACTGCTGCTTCGCCAGGAAGCGGCTCTATCTGCGGCGCACAAGCGACAGGAACTACAAGGGGTGGCCGTGACGGCCGCGAAAAAAAGAATTGTGGAGGTTCAGACTCGGCAGGGTCAGTTGCGTGCCGACGGGCACAATGTGGAGCAGAGCACCCAGAAAGCTAAGGATGCCCTCCAGCTGGTGAGCACCATCGAGGAATACCTTGAACACAGCGCCGTGGTGGATCAGCTGGTCCTGGCCGAGACCAGCGCGCGCGAGCATGCTGTCGCGGCTAAAGAGGACTGGTTGGATGCTCTCGATCAGCGCTTGAGTCAGGCCGCCGGCCAGCTCGCGGAAAATCTTGTCGATGGGGAGCCTTGCCAAGTGTGCGGCAGCACCGTTCACCCGGATCCTTCCCCGCTGGCCGGCACAGGCGCCGATCTCATGAACGCCGAGAAGACCGCGAAAAAAGTCTCTGACACCGCTGAAGCGGAGGTTTTTGCTGCGCGCACCCAGCTGTCACAAGCGCGTAACACTCACGCGGTGTTGGCCGAACGCGGAGGTTCCGGTGACCTTAAGAAGGCGCGTGCCGGCGTCGTACTTACAGAACAAGAGCTCCGGGAGGCCACAGCAGCGGTGGCTGAGTTGGCAGCATTGGAAACCGAATCAAGTGCGCTGCATACCAGTGTGGAACAGGCGCAGGCGGTCGTCACCGCAGCTGCAGAAGAGGCGGCATCTTTGAATGCGGCGCAGGACGCTCTGACACGGGAAATTGCTGATTTGGACGAGCATCTGGCCGTGGTGCGTGACGGCTATGCATCGCTGGCAGATCGTCGTGCGGCGTTGATACGGGCACAGGAACCTGGCGAGGCGCTGCTCGTGGCCCTCCGCCAGCAGACGACGGCTGCCAGCGCGGCGTTGGATGCCGCCAGCGCATTGGAGGCGGCTTTGGCGCAGCCCGACTCTCGTTTTGCTGATGCCTCTCAGGTGCAGGCGGCGCTGCTGGACGCAACCGAGGCAGCAGCGGTGGACCGGCAGATCAAGGACCATGCCAAGGCCGTCGCCGTCAACACGGCCCGATTGGCTGAGCCGGACGTGGTGCTGGCCAAGGAGGAAAAACAAGCAGGTGACACGCCGCCGTCGCAGGAAGCGGTGGCGGAACTAATCCAGGACGCTGCTGCGGCCAAGGTTGCCGCAGACGCCGCAGCCCTGCAGTCGGGGATGACCAGCAATGCTGCTTCGCAATTGCATGCCAGCGAAACAGACTTTATCGCGTTGGAGGGAAAGGTGGCTCCTTTGCGGGACCGGGCCCAGTTGCTGGCCGGTCTTGCCGATGCGGTGCGCGGGGGAGGGGACAACAAGTACAAGATGACGCTGAGTAGCTACGTTTTGGCAGCACGGCTGGAACAAGTGGCGCTGGCCGCGTCGCTGCGCCTGGCGACCATGAGCGACGCCCGTTACACGCTGCGTCACAGTGACGCCAAGAAGGGTAACCAGAAAGCCGGTCTGGGACTGGAAGTAGTGGATGAGTGGACAGGGATCAGCAGGGACACGGCCACTCTTTCGGGTGGAGAATCCTTCATGGCCTCCCTCTCACTGGCGCTGGGACTCTCCGATGTGGTCCAACAGGAATCAGGTGGGTTGGATATTGAAACTCTGTTTGTCGATGAAGGCTTTGGCAGCCTTGATGAACAGAGCCTCGAGCAAGTGATGGACGCCCTCGAGGGGCTACGTGACGGGGGTCGCATGGTGGGCTTGGTCAGCCATGTTGCCGAGATGAAACAGCGCATTCCCCTGCATCTACATGTCCATAAGGGTCGAAACGGCTCAACCGTGGAGCTGAAAATGGCGGGGCTCAGGCTGGGGCGGGGCTTTCCTGAACAGGTAGACTTGATGGGTCCTTGCCTGATCAAACTGGTGGCTGGAACCGGCACAGGCTAGGACACAAGATTTCGTGAAAGCAGTTTGCCATTTCCTCGTCACTAGAGAACCCGTCCGCCCCTGAACCCAAAGGTGGACGCTATTCAGTGCTGCCCCGCTTAGCGGGCGGCAGCTATATTCCGCTGGGTCTTTTTGCCCGGGTACCGCTGGCCATGCTGACCATAGGCGTTTTGACCATGGTTACCGATGTGAGCAATTCCTATGCCATTGGCGGTTTTGCTGCCGGAAGCATTGGGTTGGGTGCCGCCGTGGGAGCCCCGGTGATTGGCTATTTGGCAGATCGCCTGGGACAGAAACAAGTACTGGTCGTTGCCGCCGTGGTCAATGCACTGCTGGTGGGTGCTGTGGTGTTGCTAGCGTATTGGTTGCTGCCACGGGACGGAGCGACACTAGCAGACACCACCACCCTGATCGTCTTGGGCGCGGCACTACTGGCTGGAAGTACCTCTCCCCAAGTGGGGCCACTTTCCCGTGTGCGGTGGATGGCCTTGAGCAAGAAACTTCCAGTCAAGGAGCGCGGCCCCGCCGTAGACACAGCGCTCTCGCTGGAAGGCACCGCCGATGAGGTGACGTTTGTGCTGGGCCCGGCCCTAGTGGGGTTGTTGGCATCGCTGCTTGCGCCGTGGTTGCCGCTGGTTTTGGCGGCCCTGATGACAGCTGTCCTTGTCACCCTATTCGCCGTGCATCCCACGGTGGAGTCGGTGGGTCCCCGCATGGCGGCCAGCAGCACTGTGGGCAATGCCGGCTATGTAACCAAGGAGAAACCCAACTGGCTGTTGGTGGCACTTCCCGTTACTGGGATGCTTTTCATGGGCACCTTTTTTGGTTCGGCGCAGACCTCTTTAACAGCCTTTACCGGAGTCTATGGTTCAGTGGATCAAGCGGGACTCATGTACGCGATCATGGGTTCCAGCTCAGCCCTGACGGCGTTGTCAGTGGCCTACTGGTCGAAAAAATTTACCTATGCCTGGCGTTGGGTACTAGCGGCTGGAATGATGTCGGCCGGTTCCGCAGCATTTTTATTGCCGTCCTCGCTAGGCCAGATGGTCTGGGTGCTGCTGTTGGTGGGTCTACCCGTGGGACCGGTGATGGTCTCGATTTTCAGTGTAGGCAGCGTGGTCGCCCCGCAACAATGGATGGGCACCGTCATGACAGCCCTTTCCAGCGGAATCGTCGCTGGGACGGCACTGGGCTCGGCAGTGTCCGGTTCCCTGGCCCAAAACGTGGGCTATTCCGCGGCGTTCTTAGTTCCGGTCGCCGCAGCCAGCGCACTATTTATCCTCGGACTAGTCTCGACCGTGGTGCTACGCCGCCGCCCGGTGAACTGAGCCCCCTTGCCCCACCGAATTGAGGTCCTGGGGTTGAGGGGCTCAGCGCATGAGAGATTTAGCCCCCGAGAATTCAGTCGCTGAGAAAACTGAGCGCCGCGTCCTTGAATTCACGTGAGGTCACCGTGTTGTTGTGGGTGCGGCCTTCGACAACCACTTGTTGTGCAGTGCCGCTAAGTTCTGCGAGCCGGTTCATGGTGCGTGCCCGTTCATCTAAACTGCCCGCGACGAGCAGGATCGGCATCCGCGGAACAGCATCCGTTGGGTCGAAGGGCTCCATCTTTACGGCCTGAATCAGCGCAAGCAACGCGAAGATGTCGTTGGAGGGGACCACCTGAGCCATGTTCAGTAGCCAAGCGGTGGAGGCATCGGCAATGGGGGTTCCATCATTGAGGAAGTTCTGGGCCGCTTTCAAATCAAAATCTGCCAGCGGATCTTCCGGGTTAGGTCCGCCCAACACCATTTTTCGCACCAGCTCCGGTTGCGTAGCGCCAAATTCCCAAGCCAGACGGGCGCCCAACGAATAGCCAATCATGTCCACACCGCTAGTGGGATCGCTGTCCTTGAGCGGGTGGATGCCGGCATCAATGAGGATTTGGAGGAGGTCAGCGCGGATCTTCCCGGGGGTGTAGGAGTCCAGATCGTACGGGGCTGAACTGCGGCCGTGGCCAGGTAAATCAACGCTGATGACCTTACGCCCGGCCCGTGTCAGCGCCTTGACCCAGCCGGTCTTGACCCAATTCAGGTCCACGGAGGAGGCAAACCCATGAATCAAAAAGACGGGCGGCAACGGCGCCGGATTCTCGGTGTCGAAAACTACCACGTTGAGCCCGGCTTGGGCGCCTTCAATGCTGTGTGTGGTGACCGTAGCAGCGTGCTTACCTGGGGAAGACATGGGGGTGAACCTTTCCCGCGGCGGGCCGTGCCGCCGTCGTACGTCAACCATAGCGAAAACAAAGGTGGACTGCCGTGCTAAATGGGCCTACAGCGGCAGTGTTACTTGCGCGCTGCGTCCCGCTGCTTCCGGTAGCGGGGAGCGAGCCAGCTCAGGAGGGCAATCACGGCAACCAAGCTGAAGGTGCCCAGTAGTTGGTTTCGGCTGGCGGGATCGCTAAAGCCCACCGCGAAGATGGCCAGCAATAACACCAGCCCGGCCAAGGTCAGGTACGGGAATCCACGCATGCGCAAGGGGAGCGCCGTGCCGTCCTTGTCGGCTCGGCGGCGCAGGATGAACTGTGAGAGCAGCGCAGAACCCCAGACCACCAGGCACGTGGAGCCCACCAAATTCAGCAGGATTACCAGAACGGTGTCGGGGTAGAACATTTCCCACAGGACGGTGACAAAGCCGAATGCTACGGAGATCGCCACCGCAGCGACCGGAACAGAGAGTTTGTTGGTGCCGTTGAACACGCGGGGGGCTTCGCCGCGGTCGGCCAATGAGTAGATCATGCGCGAGGCGCCGTAGAGGTTAGCGTTCAGTGCTGAAAGGAGCGCTGCGACGGCAACCAGGGTGATGGCGGTTCCAGCCCAGGGCAGTCCGGCGTAGTTCAAGACCCCGGCAAATGGTGAGTTCAAGGCCTCGCTGGTCCACGGTAGTACGGCCGCGATGATGAAAATGGAGCCTACATAGAACACCAGAATGCGCCAGACCACCGTGCGGACGGCGACGGCAACGCTGCGTGAGGGGTTGGTGGTTTCTGCGGCTGCAACAGCGACGATCTCGGTGCCGCCAAAGGCAAAGATCACAATGAACAGGGCGGCGGCGATTCCGGCCATGCCCGTGGGTGCAAAGCCGCCGTTGTCGAGGAGGTTGCCTAATCCTGGCGAGGTGGCTCCGGGGATGAGGCCCAATAGCAGGGCTGCGCCGAAAGCAAGGAACAGGACGATCGCGGTAACCTTCAGCAGCGAAAACCAGAACTCAAATTCGCCATAGTTCTTCACGCTGCTCAGATTGATAGCAGTAAAGAGGACCATGAAGATCAGGGTCAGAGCCCATGCCGGAATGACCGGCCACACGGTGACCAGTAGTTGCGCAGCGCCCAGAGCTTCAGCGGCGATCACCACCACCAATTGCAGCCACCAGAGCCAACCCACAGTGGCCCCGGCAACTTTGCCCATGGCCTTTTCGGCGTAGACGGAGAAGGCTCCGGAGTTCGGGTTGGCAGCCGCCATTTCACCCAAAGCCCACATGACTAAAATGATCAACGTTCCAGCTACCAGGTAGGAAATCAGGACGGCGGGGCCGGCCTTCATGATTCCCTCGCCGGAGCCTAGGAACAGGCCAGCACCAATGGCAGAGCCCAATCCCATCATGGTGAGTTGGCGCTGCTTGAGCGAGGTGCTTAGACCGGACTTGGCCGGAGTAGCCGCGGTGGAGGCAGATGGCTGGATCATGAAAAGGTTGGCCTTCGTTAGTGGAACCGGCGGCTGTGTGCCGTGCTCGTGCCGTGCGGGGAAACTTTTACCCGGGAAAACGTGGGAAAAACGTGGTGAATGCGTGGTGAATGCGTGGAAGAAGCGGGCAGGGAGAGCAGATGCCCCGTCAAGCATTATCCACCATGCGATCAGCTGGCCAAAGTGGGGAGGTGGTGCCATCTCTGGAATTCACGTTGAAGTGCGCGCTGCAGTCTAGCCAGAGCGGTCTCTGTAACGTGGCTGCAGTCCGGGGAATTTGTTCCAAGGCTGCAAAGCGTCGTAGAATCAGATGTAGTCAAAGTGACTCTAACTAAAGCTGGTACACAGGCTGGCCAACAGAAGGTGGGGTGCAAGGCATGGAACGGACCCAATTTATGGCCGCCGCAAACGTCAGTGAACGCTTGGTGCAGCCACCTGCCTTGGCAATTTCCACTGTGATTTTTGCCCTGCGTCCCAGTGAGAAGAGTGGGCGACCCACCTTGTGGTTGCCGCTTGTTCGGCGCATTCGGGAACCGTTCAAGGGCTTATGGGCTCTGCCGGGCGGGCCCCTGACACAAGCGGATTCCCTGCAGGATGCCGCAGCCCGCAACCTTCAAGACACCACAGGGTTGGCGCCAAGCTACCTCGAACAGCTTTACGCCTTCGGAGGCCTGCACCGTTCTCCGAGCCAGCGCGTGGTCTCGATTGTGTATTGGGCGCTGGTACAGCCCACCGAAGCCGAGCTGGCGCAGGAATCCGAAAACGTGCGGTGGTTCCGTGCCGACGGTTTGGAAGAGCTGGCCTTCGATCACAACGAGATTGTGGCCTACGCGTTGTGGCGCTTGCGTAACAAGATGGAATACGGCTCCATTGCCTACCATTTGCTCGGTGAAAAGTTCACGCTGGCTCAGGTGCGTGAGGTCTACGAGGCGGTTCTGAACCGCACTTTGGATCCAGCCAACTTCCGCCGGCAGCTCAAACAGACAGCACTCATTGAGCCCACCGAAGAATTCCAACAAGGCGGCAAGCACAGGCCGCCGCGCCTCTACCGCTACACCGGAATGGATAGTTCATCCAGCGACGTCGGTCCTTTAAGGCCTACTCCGTCCAGTCTTTCATTGCCAGCTAGCTAACCTGGCCTGATCTGTAACCGCCCCAGCCCACCCAAACCCCATTCTCTCTTTGCCGCACACTCTTGGAGCAAGCCATGACATCCGTGAACACCACCCTTCAGCTCATCACCCGCGAGCAAGCCGAAACGGCACAGCTTCATGCGCAGCGCTCCGGCTTGCCCGGCCGTGCGCAGGAAAGCTGCGACGACGATCTTGCCAAAGGCCCGTGGGAATTCGATCTCGCCGAGGCGCTCGCTGGCACCCCCGGTTACGGTCCCGGCGCCTCCAATGAGGACAAAGCCCCAGCTGCTACCCCAGTCCAAGGCCAGTTGCCGCAGGAATACAAGGACGCCTCCGACGCCGAACTTGAGACCCGCATTCTCGCCGCCAAAGCAGAACTTGGGGAACGCGTCGTTGTGCTTGGGCATTTTTACCAGCGGGATGAAGTGGTGCAATTCGCCGACTTCGTGGGCGACTCCTTCCAACTCGCCAACGCAGCCAAAACGCGCACTGAGGCTGAAGCCATCGTGTTCTGTGGCGTGCACTTCATGGCCGAGACGGCCGATATGCTCTCTGGCTCGCAGCAGAGCGTGATCTTGCCGAACCTTGCGGCTGGCTGTTCCATGGCGGACATGGCTGATCTGCCCTCGGTTGAGGCCTGCTGGGCGGAACTGGAAGAGCACTACGGCACCGAGCCCGACGCCGAGGGCCGTGTACCCGTAATCCCGGTGACGTACATGAACTCATCTGCCGCACTGAAGGCATTCTGCGGGGAGCACGGGGGCATTGTCTGCACGTCCTCGAATGCGTCGACCGTGCTGGAGTGGGCGTTCGAACGCGGCCAACGTGTGCTGTTCTTCCCCGACCAGCACCTGGGCCGCAACACGGCCAAGGCCATGGGCGTCCCGCTGGAAGAGATGCCGTTGTGGAATCCGCGCCTGCCACTGGGCGGGAATAGCTCCGAGATCATGGACAACGCCAAAGTGGTGTTGTGGCAAGGCTTTTGCTCGGTTCACAAGCGTTTCACCACCGGGCAAATTGAGCAGGCTCGCATCGATTTCCCGGGCGTGCGTGTGATTGTCCACCCGGAGTGCCCCATGGAGGTTGTGGACGCAGCCGATGAAGCTGGGTCCACCGATTACATCCTCAAGGCCATCCAGGCTGCCCCCGACGGAACCACCTTCGCCATCGGCACCGAAATCAACATGGTCAACCGGCTCGCGGCACAATACCCGCAGCACACCATCTTCTGCCTTGATCCGGTCATCTGCCCGTGCTCCACCATGTACCGCATCCACCCCGGGTACCTGGCTTGGGTGCTTGAAGGGCTGGTTGCAGGCGAGGTCCGCAACCAAATCACCGTGCCTGAGGCTACCGCCGTCAACGCCCGCATTGCCCTGGAACGGATGCTCGCCGCTAAGCCACACCCAAAGACGACGCAACCCAAGAGTGACGCACGCGCATGAGTAACTCGCATCTGGTGGTTGTGGGCAGCGGCATTGCCGGGCTTTATGGTGCGTTGCTCGCCGCCGAGGCAGGATCGCGAGTCACCCTCCTGACCAAGGGAACGCTGGCGCAAAGCAACACTCATCAAGCTCAGGGTGGCATTTGTGCCGTGCTCGCTGAGGGTGAGGCTGCCCCGGGCGACTCTGTGGAGGCGCACATTACCGATACCCTCAAAGCCGGCGCAGGCCAGTGCGATCCTGCCGCCGTGCGCATCCTGTGTACCGAGGCAGCCGCCGATATCGCTGCCCTTGAGCGGTTCGGCGTGCGCTTTGACCGAGACGCTAGCGGACACCGTTCACTGGGATTGGAGGGAGCCCACTCTGCCGCCCGGATCCTGCACGCAGGCGGCGACGCTACGGGGGCCGCCATCGCCAACGGTCTGATCGCCGCCATTTGCGAGCAGGCCGAACTAGGCCTCATCACGCTTCTGGAGAATAGCTTCGCGACAGAGCTCCTCGCTGCTGACGCTTCCGACTCTTCTGGCTCTGACATTGACACTGACGCGCACGACGCCGGGACCCCGCCACGTGCGACCATCGCCGGCATCGCCTACCTAGACTCAACTAACGAACGCCAGAGCCTGGCCGCCGACGCCGTCCTGCTCGCTACCGGGGGTGCCGGTCAGCTGTTTGAATTCACCACCAACCCGCACGTTGCCACGGGCGACGGCGTAGCCCTCGCCTGGCGCGCCGGTGCCGTGCTGGCCGATCTTGAATACTTCCAGTTTCACCCCACGGCGCTCGCAATCGGGCAGAACTTCCTCATTTCCGAGGCCGTGCGCGGCGCGGGAGCCGTGCTGCGTGACGCTACAGGCGAGGCCTTCATGACGCGCTACCACCCAGAAGGGGACCTTGCCCCGCGTGATGTTCTCTCTCGAAGCATCGCCGCTCATCTGCAAACTCCCGCGGAGAACGCTCGGATTGCAGGTGAGCCCGAAGGCCCCGCCCACGTCTTCTTGGATGCCAGCGGCATCGAGGAGACCAATGGCGCCGGATACCTGGCCCGCCGGTTTCCCACGATCGACTCCGCCACCGCCACGCTCGGCTTCGACTGGCGCCGCGACTGGTTGCCCGTGGCCCCGGCAGCGCACTACTGGATGGGTGGTGTGAGTACCGATCTGCACGGACGCACTTCCATCGCCGGACTCTACGCCGCGGGGGAAGTGGCCTGCACCGGCGTCCACGGCGCCAATCGTTTAGCCTCCAACTCGTTGCTTGAGGGTCTAGTTTTCAGCCGCCGAGCTGTCGCTGACTTCACCTCACTGGACCAGCATGCATCTCCGGACCAGAACGTCCCGCCCGTCAAGAACGACGCCGTGACAGCCCTTGAGGGATTCCGGAACCACCCTGCTGGGTTGGGCCGGGAGACGTTGCGCCATCTGATGGGGCAGCATGCGGCCGTGGTGCGGGATGCCAGCGGGCAGCGGCACGTTGCGAACGCACTGCAGAATGACACCGCACTCCACAGCGAGACCGAACCACACAGCGAGGGACATTCTGTGTCAGAGACCTTTACTCTGCGCCAGCAACTAGAGGACCAGAACTTGCAGCTTGTAGCCGGGCTCCTGGTCCATGCAGCACTGGCCCGGGAGAACTCTGTCGGTGCGCATTACCGCAGTGACTTCCCGCAGGGACCTGATATTCCGCAGGGCCCAGCGTCCCGGGACTCCAACCACTGGGTGAACCTCGACGCCCACTTGACCACCATCGAACTCCAGCGTGAAAGCGAAATAGTATGAACGCCGTCGTGCCTGTCTTGACTGAAACTGCCCTCAATGACATCTCGCTGCCGCAGCTGCCACACACGGCAGTAGCCGAGATTCTCCAACGCGCCTTTGCCGAGGATGCGCCCTACGGGGACATCACCTCCGCGACGCTGCTGCCAGCTGATGCGCGGGCCACTGCATGGCTGGTGGCGCGGGAGCCGGGCATCTTCTCCGGGGGCGAGGTAGTCCGTGCCGCCATGACTATGCAGGATCCTGCGGCAGAGGTTGAGCAGTTGGTGGCCGACGGCACCCGCTTCGCAACAGGCGAGCGCCTCATGTCCGTCACCGGGCTGGCGCGGGCAGTGCTGACGGGGGAGCGGATCGCGCTGAACCTGACGCAACGGATGAGCGCCATCGCCACCCAGACCGCCGACTACGCGGCGCTGATCGCCGGCAACAAAGCCCGAGTTACCGATACGCGCAAAACCACTCCCGGCCTGCGCATCTTGGAGCGCTATGCCGTGCGCTGCGGGGGCGGGCACAATCATCGCTTCTCGCTCTCGGACGCCGTGCTGGCCAAGGACAATCACCTGGCCGTGCTGACCGGCGGCGATTTGGGGAAGCTGACCGCGGCGCTCGCAGGCGTGCGTGCCCAGCTCCCGCACACCGTGCACTTCGAGGTGGAAGTGGATGCGATCGAGCAAATCGAACCCGTGCTGGCCGCCGGCGTGGACACCATCATGCTGGATAACTTCAGCAACGAAGAACTTCTTCAAAGCGTTGCGCTGATCAACGGCCGCGCGCTGGTGGAGGCCAGCGGCAACGTGAACCTCTCCACCATCGCCGGCATCGCGCGCACGGGGGTCGACATCATCTCCGTCGGCGCCCTGACCCACAGCGTCCGGGCGCTGGATCTGGGCCTGGACATTGCCGTGGAACTATCGGAGGCCGTGGAGCTCACGGATACCGCGGAGCCGAAAGCTCCCGCGGAACTGCTGTGATCTTCCTCGACGCGGCCGCCACCACGCCGGTTCGGCGAGAGGTCATCGAGGCGATGTTCCCGTACTTGACCAACCAGTTCGGCAATCCGTCCAGCCACCACGAGCTGGGGGATTTGGCCGCTACGGCTCTGGAAAAGGCGCGTGAAAAATGTGCGACGGCGTTGAGCTGCCATGCTGAAGAGCTCACCTTTACCTCCGGGGGGACCGAGGCCGATAACCTCGCCTTGAAGGGCATTGCGCTGGCCCGCCGCGCACAGGACCCCCGGTTGAACCGGGTACTCATCAGTGCCATAGAGCATCCGGCCATTGTGGAATCGGCAGACTTTTTACGTCGCGTCCACGGTTTTATTGTCGTGACGGTGCCGGTCGATGAACAGGGGCTGGTGAACCCTGAGGTATTCGCTGCGATGCTTGCCGGCACTCATGAATCGGCCGCGGATGAATCGGCGGGGGTTGCCGTAGCTTCCATCATGTACGCCAACAATGAGGTGGGCACGATTCAGGACATCCCCGCGTTGGCTGCTATCGCTGCGGCGGCGGGCGTGCCGCTGCACAGCGACGCCGTTCAAGCTGCGGGCTGGTTGCCGCTCGATGTTCACGCCCTGGGCGTGACAGCTTTGAGCATTTCTGGCCATAAGGTCGGAGCGCCCAAGGGTGTTGGCCTGTTGTTTCTGAAGAGTGGCACTCGCTGCGAGGCGCTCATCCACGGCGGTGGACAAGAGCGCGGCACTCGCTCAGGCACCGAAAATGTGGCGTTTGCGGTAGCTCTAGCCACCGCGTTGGTGATGGCAGAAGCGGGCCGGAGTGCCGCCGTCGAACGTGTCAGTGCATTGCGAGACACCTTCATTGACCAAGTCTTGGCGACGGTCCCGGCAGCGATGTTAACCGGCGACCCAGTACGCCGGCTGCCGAATGTTGCTTCATTTTGTCTGCCGGGAACCAGTGGCGAATCGGTGTTGCTGGAGCTGGAACGGCGGGGGATCGTGTGCTCATCGGGTTCGGCCTGCGCGGCGGGATCAGATGAACCATCGGCCGTGCTGAGCGCCATGGGCATTGAACGGACTGTGGCTCAGACGGCGCTGCGTTTTAGTTTCGGAGCAGATGCTACGCCTGCTGATCTGGACACGGCGGCCGCTGAATTGACGGCCGCCGTGGAGCGGATGCTGCGGCTGGGCTGAGCGCCACAGACCGGAAATGTACAGACGGGATACGTACAGCCGGGATATGTACTCACGTGATGTGATCAGAGCAGTGCTGCGAAGCGTTCCGCGGCGGAGGTGGTACCGGCGACGATAATCTGGTCGTCCTCGCGGAGCACGGTTTGTGTGGTGGTGTAGTCCCATTCCTGGTTATGCCTTTTCACAGCCACAATGGTGACGTGGTGACGGGCCCTGATCCCTGTTTCACCGAGCGCCTTGTTCACTGCTTCCTTGGGCGGGCGGGTTTTGACCATCGCAAAGCCATCTTCGAACTCAACGTAGTCGAGCATGGCGCCACGGACCAAGTGTGCCACCCGGCGTCCCATGTCCTGCTCGGGATGAATGACATGCTCGACCCCAAGCTGCTCCAAGATCTGGCCGTGGGCGACACTGACAGCTTTGGCCCAAATGGAGGGCTTGTTGAAACGCAACAAGGCGGAGGTGGTCAGGATGCTGGCCTCGAGGTCGCTGCCGATGCCCACCACGGCTCGATCGAATTCGTGCACGGAGAGCTGACGCAGCACCTCCTCCTTGGTGGAATCGGCGCGTACCACGTGCGTCAGGAGCCCATTGAACGATTGGACGATGTCCTCGTCGTTATCAATTCCCAGCACTTCGGTCCCGGCGGATGCCAATTCCAGGGCCAGTGCACCGCCGAAGCGTCCCAGTCCGATGACCACCACGGAGTTGGCGTCGGCAATATGTTCCATGGACTTGGGGGTGAACAGATGGTGCTTAGCCAATGAGTGGCCTTTCTTTCGGGAATTCGTACATCATGGGACGGGCGCGCAACGCTAGTGCGGAGGCCAGAGTGACCGGACCCAGCCGGCCGATGAACATCAGGAAGACCAGCATCAATTGTCCGGCAGGTGGCAGCTGGGCAGTAATGCCGGTGGATAGGCCTACGGTAGCGAAGGCTGAGGTTGTTTCAAAGAGCAGCCGGTCCAGACCAAAGTCCGTCATCAGCATCAGGACCATGGTGGATCCGATGACGAGGGCCACGGCCAGCAGCACAATCGTGATGGCTTGGCGGTGAACAGCACGGGAGAGCCTTTTGCCGAAAATGTTCACGGCGGTGCCGCCCTGGACCTCGGTCAACAGGATGAAGAAGAGGACGGCAAAGGTGGTGATCTTCAATCCGCCCGCGGTGCCGGCCGGGCCGCCACCAATGAACATGAGGATGTCCATGCCCAGCCAGGTCGCCGGATCCATCTGTCCGATGTCCACGGAATTGAAGCCTGCGGTTCGGGTGATAACTGATTGGAAGAACCCCGCCAGCAACTTATCAGCCGAGGAAAGCACACCTAAAGTCTTGGGGTTGGACCATTCTAGGGCGCAGATGAACGCGGTTCCTGCGGCCAGCAGACCCACCGTCCCGTAGATGACCAGTTTGGTGTTCATGGTCCAGTGCAACGGTCGCCGGTACTGGCGCCGGAGTTCGAACAGCACCGGAAAGCCCATGCCGCCAACGATGACGGCTGCAGCGATCGGCAGGCAGATCCACGGGTCTCCCACGAAACCCATCAGGTTGTCGCTGAAGAGTGCGAAGCCGGCATTGTTGAACGCGGAGATGGAGTGGAAGAACCCCAGCCACAAGGAATGGCCCCAAGGGTTGCCCAGCCCCAGAGCAAAGCGCAGGGTCAGGAGTAGGGCCACGATTAGTTCGGTGACCACCGTGATGCGCAGCACGCCCAGCAGTACTGAGCGCACATCGCCGAAGCCGGTGCTCTTGGTTTCTGCCGCGGCCTGAATGCGTGACTTCAGCCCCAACCGTTTGGCCATCAACACCCCGAGTAGCGAAGCGAAGGACATGATGCCTAGGCCGCCTAGCTGGATCAGTGCCAGGATCACCACCTGCCCGAACGGCGTCCAGTAGGTGGGTGTGTCAACGATCGCCAGGCCCGTCACACAGACGGCGGAGGTGGCGGTGAAAAGGGCCTCGAGGAGATTAGCGCCTCCGGCGCCGGACTTTGCGATGGGAAGCATCAGCACCAACGTTCCGAGCGCGATGGCTACCCCAAAACCAGTGGCTATTGCTTGTGCCGGATGGTGGGGAAGAACCACCCGGGCAAAGGCCCTGACTCTACTTACTACGACATGCATAAGTCATAGAGTAAGCGCTGACATGGAAAACCCAACTATTGGCCGCAGGTCCCACCGATGCTTTGGAGAACGGGGATCCTTTTGCGGGCGGGACTTACTCTCAGGAACGCATAGCGCCGGCCAGCGCGTGCCGGCCATTCCAAGCTTCCGGCGCCCGATCCCAGCTGAAGCGTTCCCGCAAAACCCGGTTCCAACGGTTGGCCGGAAGATGCGGGTGCAACAGGGCAATGCCAACGCAGTACTTGCTCATACTCAAGTCCCGGATACCCATCTGCGCCAAAACCCTGTCCGCCACGCCCCGGCCGTCCTCCGACTTTGTTTCCACCACTACCAAGTCCGGGCCAGCAACGTCTTGTTGGCCATCGCGGCAAACCAACTGGACATCGCAGGTAAGCCGTTCGCGGCTATTCCGGTTGACGAGGGTCCCCCGGCGGTAATCCACGGTCATGACCGGGGTGAGCTGGGGGAGAGGGAGCCCGTACTCGGAATCGAGCAAGCCGGCTAGAAATTCCTGCGCTTGGGCATTCATGATGGTGCTTTGCTCTAGTGGATAGGAGATGCGGTGCTTGTCGGTTTCGCCGCGGGCCCCCTTCAGCTTGGCCTCAAACATGCACAACCCGGAGTCGAGATACGTGCGGGTGCGCACCTTGAAGCGGTGGCGCCGGCCCTGCCTATGTGCCCGGAACTGGTCCAGCCCAGGCGTGTCGAAGTAGGTGGAGCTGTACCCAAAGATCCGGCGATCGGCGATTTCCATGACGGCAAAGTCATCATCGAGCCGCTCTAATAACGTTGCCAGTTGGCTTCGGGTGAGCAAGAATTTCTTGTCCACACGGCGTTGCAGGGCTGCTTCCTCATTCACTTCCGCAAGACTGATCGGCTGACGCCGCGCCAGCGCTGTATCGAGAACATCGGCGCAGCTCATGATCGACTCCCTACCTGGTTGCTCTGTAGTTGATTGGCGGGTATCGGGTTGGCTGTGGCTTGGTTAGCCGGTGTCTGGCGGGGCTGCACTGAAGGGTACTGCGGGAAGTTGGAGTTGTTGCCATCAAACTGAATCCCGGGGGCTTGGGCTGCGCTGGCCCAAAACTCGCCAGCCATATCGGGGCTGCACTGGGCTGCACTTGCTGTTTGGGTTGTTGTTTGGGTTGTTGTTTGGGTTGCTGTGGTGGTTGTGGCTGGCGTAGTTGCAGCTTTGTAGCGGACGTCCACCACGGTCAGATCGCGGACGGTGTCCAGCTCCATGACTTCAATGCGCATGACGTTCCCGCCCAGCAACACCTCCAATGCCTTCCTGAGTTCGCCCTCATGAGCGTAGGCGCGGTCCAAAGTGACAGTCTGCCGGCGGGTACGAGGGGCGATGCGCGGGTGGTCGGCCAGAAACAGTACCGCAACCAGCGCCACCGAGAGGACCGGCGACAGCCACACCGGGTCCGGATGCAATCCGTTCATCAGGCCCAGCACCAAGGCGGCAAAGTAGTAGCCGATCTCGCCCTGCGTCAGCGTGTCTGACCGCAACCGGATGATGGAGAGCACCCCGAACAGTCCCAGCCCCAGGCCCATGCCGGCACCGCTGCCGGACATCAGCATGGTGACCAGCATGATGCCCACGTTCAGGCACACGTAGGCAATAGCCAGATCACGGCGCTGGTAGCGGGGGAAATATACGGCGTACACCAAGACGCTGATGCAGACCATATTGGCTGCGAGTGCAATCCAGAGGTTGAACATGATGGCTCCTAATGAGTGAAGGTTCGTTGTCTTACCTCCACTATTGCGGGCCACTATGAGAGAAAAAGGAGACCCAGATGAGAGGGCTCTCATGAACTTTCGGCCCCGGACTCAGTCCAGTTTGAGCCGGTACCCCATGCCACGGATGGTCTCAATCCGCTCGGCTCCGAACTTCTTTCTGAGGTAGCGAATGTACACATCCACAATGTTTGAGCCAGGGTCGAAGTCAAAACCCCACACTTGGGAGAGCAACTGCTCGCGGGAGAGCACTTGGTCCCGGTGCCGGAATAGGGTCTCGGCCAGGGCAAACTCGCGGGCGCTGAGATCCTTGGGGACACCATCTACTAAGGCCCGGCGGGTGCGCAGATCCAAAGTGAGGGATCCAGCCGTGAGCACCGTGGCCTCTTCCAGTACATGCCCGCGCAGGCGCAGCCTGACACGGGCCAATAGTTCATCGAAGGCAAAGGGTTTGGGCAGATAGTCGTCGGCTCCGCCCACGAGTCCGGCAACCTTGTCTTCGACGCTACTGCGCGCTGAAAGGATCAGTACCGGAATATCCACCCGATCCTCACGGAGCCGGCGCAGCACGGTCAAACCGTCCATGACCGGCAGCCCAATGTCCAAGATCAGCAGATCATGAACATAAGAACGGGCCTCGTCATAGGCGGACTGGCCATCGGCCACCACCTGGGTCACGAAGCCCTCGGCATTGAGGCCTTTTTGCACAAATGTGGCAATACGTGCCTCGTCCTCAGCAATTAAGATCCGTTTCATGGGGTACCTTTCTGCGGGGTATCGGCGTATAGCTCGTCATCGACCGATTCGTTCTCGAGAATGATGGGCACCGGAAGGTGCAGGGTAAAGATGGATCCTGCTCCGGGAGAGCTGGCAACCGTGACGCTGCCGCCGTGGGCCTGCGCAATCGACTTCACAATGGACAGGCCCAACCCGGCGCCGGACTTTGGATTGGGGCCTGTGCCGCGGTGGAAGCGGGAGAAGATGCCTGCATGGTCTTCTTCGGCGATCCCAGACCCAGTGTCACGGACCCACACAAGGAGGGTCCCGCCGTCGTCCATGGAATTGTTCTGTGAACTGGGCACGATTGAAGTGGGCACGATCTGCGAACCAAAGGCAATGGTGCCGCTGGCGGGCGTGTGTGCCACGGCGTTGGATGCCAGTTGCATGAGGGCCTGGGTGAGGCGTTGGCCGTCGGCGATGGCGCGCCCCTCGGCGAGTTCGTCGATGCTCCACTGCTGTGGTCCGAGCATGCTGGCTTTGCTCAGCGCGTCCATGATGAGGTCCATGAGTTCAAGTTCGTGGGGGATAACAAAGTCGGGCTGTTGGGCCTTGGCGAGCAGGAGCAGATCGTTGACGATCCGGGCCATCCGGTCGAGTTCGTCGGTGACCAGGGCAACGGTATCTGCGCGCTCAGCAGGGTCCTCGCTCATCATTTCCAGGTGACCGCGGATGACGGTGATGGGAGTGCGGAGCTCGTGGCCGGCGTCGTCAACAAATTGTTGTTGGGTGGCGAAAGCCCTTTCCAGCCGGTCCAGCATTCCGTTGAAAGTGGTGGCAAGGGCAGAGACATCGTCATGGCCAGTCACCTCGATGCGTCCGTGGAAGTCGGCTTCGGTGATGGACTCGGCTTTCTCGCGGACCAGCCGCACGGGGGCCAGCACACGTCCGGCAATGAGCCAGCTGGCAATTCCGGCGCCAATCACCGCGAGAATCCCGGCCAGAGCGAAGATTCCTAGCGAAGAAAATAGCGGGGCGGCGACGGCATCGCGGAACTGAACGCTGACCAAGGCTCCGGGCAGGGGATCCCCATCGACGGTGACGGGAATGACGGCATAAGAGACCTCCCCGCCTGGCGTCTTATACCGGCCGTGGATAGGTTCGGTATGACCAGATACCAACGCCAAAAACTCCGGGTCCGTATCCAGCCGAACCGGCGGTTCACCGGCCGTGCGTCGAGTGGGGACGCCGTCGACCATGCTGAAGGCGGTTTCCGCCGGGTCCGACACGGTGTACTGCAGGTAGCGAGTCAGTAGGTCATTGGCGGTGAATTGCGAGCGGCCGGTGGGAGACGTGGCAAAGGTGCGGAAACTTGATGCTGCATGGGTGAGCCGGTCATCGACCATGGCATCGGTGCGAGCCGACAATATCTGGGCTGAGAACGCAATGGAACCAGCAAACGCCACAGAAATGAGCAGCACCATGGCGCCGATGATGCGGGCCCTAGCGCTGAACGTTCGGCGGGGGCGCTTAGTTGTCATCAAGATCGTCGTCTGTGTCGTCTGAGTCGTCTGAGTCGTCTGAGTCGTCTGCATCGTCGATGTCATCATCGACTCCGTGTAGATCGTCGCAGTCATCGTCATCATCGCTGTCGCCGGAGAGCGGCGCGCAGCCGGGGACCACCACGGCGCCGCTACCGGGTGCGGTGGATGCTGGCGGTGGGGCGGCCGGCGCTGTGCTGGGCGCCGCTGTAGGCGTTGCGCTTGGTGCGGCCGTAGTGAGCGGAGCCGTGCTGGTGGTCGGTGTCGGCGTGGCTGTGGCTGGCCGGATACCCGTAGGCGTCACCACAACCGTGGTGCCCAGTTGGGGTTCGGAGTTGGAGACGAGGAACCCTGTAGCTATCAAAGCTCCACCAAAAACGAGGGCTACAAAAGTGATCAGGATGAACCGTGGAATATGCATGGTTCTATCCTTTCGCTGAAGGGTGACCGTTAGATGAGGCCTACATGAGAGTTCTCTCATCCAAACATGTTCCCGAAGAACGTGCCACTACACGAGTAATTACGGCACAAAAATTCGCCCTAGTTACTTTGTGGATTTTGGGCGTACGGTGACAGTAACCCAGCCACTGGGGCTGGCTTTAGCATCAAGGAGGACGCCATGACCGTCACCGTTCCAGTCACCGAATGCGCCGTTTCCAACTGCTCCTTCAACGATCACACGCATTGCGGTGCCGCCGGCATCACGATCGGCGGACAGTCTGATCATGCCCAGTGCGCCACCTTCATCGACATTGGCGTTCATGGTGGATTGCCTAAGGTGTTGGCCTCCGTGGGGGCCTGCCAGCGTTCGGAGTGTTCCCACAACGAAAACCTCATGTGTGGTGCCGCTGCGGTACAGGTTGGGCCAGGGGCGGATAACGCCGATTGCCTCACCTACGAACACACCACATAAGGATCCGCGGGTGCAATGGCTGTAAACGGCTAGTGGGGGAGATCGGCCTGATCGCCGAGGCCGCCCTCGGAGCCGGCTGCAGCATTGCTTGTTGCATCGCTCTCGGTTGACACCGTGCCGTGGCGAGCCCTCCGGAAAATCCAGTACCGCAGGAGTAGAAAACGCGTTACTGCGGAAGCCACGTTGCCGAGCACAATCACAGCCAGCTCCACCCAAATTGAGGCGCCAGGCGCGAGCCTGTGAAGCAGCAACAAGCTACCGCTGGTCATGGCCAAAGCCAGCATCATCACCCACAGCCCACGGCGGTGGTCTCGCCACCACATATGCCGGCTGTTGATACCAAAACTCATGCGCCGGTTGAGCTCAGTATTCAGCACAGAACACAGCATCAAGGAAATGACGTTTGCCCACTGTGTGCCCGTCACGGGGCGAAGTCCAGCGAAGATGGTCATGGAGATAACGGTGCAAATAATGGCAACCAGGCCAAAACCTCGCAATTGTGCGGCCAAGACAGGGTGGCCTCGCCACCAGTTTCGGAGTACAGCAAAAGCCCCGCTGTCTGTTGGGGCGGGCTCTCTGGGGAAAGGATCTTGGGGTGTTGTGGTTGCCATGTCTTACTGAATCTTGTCAGTTGAGAGTACCGAGGCCCAACTTATCAAGAGTGTGTTGCTAGTAAACGGTCTTCGGATCGGGCGGAAAGAGTGTGATTACAGCCCGGCAATCACGGGGTTGCGCAGTTCGCCGATTCCGCCAACCCGGCAGATAACTTCATCGCCGGGGTTGATCTGACGGCACTCTGCCGGGAAGCCGGTCATGATCACATCGCCGGGCTGCAGGGTCATGAAGCTGCTCAAGTAGACCAAGATTTCATCCACGCCCCAACCCAGATCGTCGCTTGAGGCGGGTGCCAGCTCGGTGCCGTTGTGCACAATACTGATGGCCACGCCGTCGTCCTTCAGGCCCACAACAATCCACGGGCCCAACGGGGTGAAGGTGTCCGGGCTCTTGGCGCTAATCCAGAGTTCGTCAGATTTCTGGGCGTCGCGGGCGGAAACGTCGTTGCCAATGGTGAAGCCGAGGATGGCGCTGCGTGCGGTCTCCAACGTGAGGTTCTTTGCCGCACGGCCAACCACGATCGTCAGCTCGGCTTCAGGATCAACATAGCCAACGGTGGGGCTCAGCTCAATGGCATCGTCCGGGCCAACCACGGAGCTAGCGGCCTTGTGAAAGGCCTGTGGAGGAAGCGCGCGGCCCGGGGCGCCGGTGTTGTGAGCCATCCCAAAAACATTGACGGGGGCACAGGGCGCCAGGAACGTGAACTGATCTTGCATGACAATTGCGCCCAGGGTCCAGCCATCGCGGGCGGCACTGTTCTGGTTCGCAGGGGAGGCCGGGAAAGGGGTTTCGACGAGCTGCCAGATGCGGCCTTCGGGGCTGTCGAAGTCGACGGCATCATTGCGGACAAAGAATTGCTCGGCCAAGGGCGCCGCAACAGCATCGACGGGGCGGACACGGGCAAGGCGGAAGGGCGCAGTAGTCATGAGGACATCCTACCTCTTGCTGAGAGTGTGCTCCCGGTCACGTGGCATAGACTTCCTGACATGCCTAAAGGAACCGTGAATTCGCTTAGTCGTGCCGTGACAGCTGCATTGTCCGTAGGGGTAGCGGGTGCCGTAGCGGTGATGGGTGTCCGTGCTTTCCGGGCTGGGGCTGGAACCCCAGTTGGCGACTTTGGGGCCGCGCTGAATGCAGCCGAAATAGGTGGGGAGTACGCACAGTCCGCAGCGGATCAGCTCAGCGAATTGATCACTTTCCGGACGGTTTTCTCCAGTGCGCGAGACAGGATTGAATTGGAGCAGTTCACTGGATTCATCGATGCGTTGGCCCGTTTGTACCCTCTGACTCATGCCAGCTTGAGCCGAGAATACGTCAATGGCCATGCGCTGCTCTATCGATGGGCAGGAAGCGGCCCGATTGCTGGTTCCAGGCCCACGGTGTTGATGGCCCATTACGATGTGGTCCCCGTGGACACCCGTGACAACTGGAGCCACCCTGGTTTCTCAGGACACCAGCAGGACGGATACGTCTGGGGACGTGGCGCCCTTGATAATAAGGGCGCCCTAGTAGTGATCATGAATGCGATTGAGTCTCTACTGGCGGAGGGATTTACGCCTGTCCACGATGTTTATCTGTCCTTCGGTAACAATGAGGAGACTGCCGGAGACAGCGCCCAAGCAGCCGTTTCGCTGTTGGCCGCTCGGGGAGTCAAGCCTTGGCTGGTCCTTGATGAAGGCGGTGCGGTAGCCGTTGGTGCGTTTCCAGGGATGACTGCTCCGGTGGCCGTGATTGGAGTGGCCGAGAAAGGCATTCTGGATTTGCAACTCCTGACTCGGGGTATAGGTGGGCATGCATCAACGCCTTCCCGAATGGGTGCCACCGCCCGTCTGGCGCAGGCCATCGTGGCACTGGAAGAGTCGCCTTTTCCTGCCTCCATGCCGGATCCCATTGCCGAAATGATGCGGCGCATGGGATCGAATAGCGGATTCGTGCTGCGCCTCGTGACCCAGAACCTCTGGGCCTTCAAGGGCCTACTCACGCAAGCCTTCGGTGTGATTGGCGATGAGACTCGCGCTCTGACCCGGACTACCGTGGCGGTGACCATGCTCGAGGGTAGCAAAGCAACCAATGTTTTGGCCTCTACCGCGCGTGCGAATGCTAATATTCGCATTGCTGCGGGGGAGAGTGTTGACACGGTGGTTGCCCGAGTTCGGGCCATCATTGACGACCCAGAGGTGGAATTGACAGTGATTTCTGGTTACGATCCGTCACCGGCTTCATCCTTCTCGAACGAACAGTTCGAGCTGCTTAGTCGGGCGGTTTCAGTCTCATACCCGGACGCCGTGGTAACGCCTTATATCCAGACTGGGGCCACCGATTCACGGCACTTCACCGCCATTTCCTCAGCGGTCTACAGATTCTCGCCCTTGCTGATGGATGTCTCAGACCGGAGCTCGCTGCATGCTGTCAATGAGCGTGTCCGTATCAGTTCTTTGGGCGCAGGTGTGGTCTTTTACCGTGAGCTGCTGCTCGGGCTGGTTTAGCAGCCGATTCCGTTGGGGTTGGCGAAGCAGTCGTCGGCGTAGAGGTGGGTTTCGGCGCGCCAGACGGTCAGCGGTTGCGCTGGCGAGGGGATGTTGCCTTGGCCGGGGATGGGTAGTTCGGGTCCGCCGTTGACGCTGTAAGTGCCGTCGAAGTGGGTAGTGACGCTGATGGTGAGACGGCCGGTTTCGGTGTAGATGTGACTGGTTTGGGTTTGTTCGCCGACCCGGTCTTGGTGCAGGAGTGCTCCGTGAATGGGCGTGGGTCCCCAGAGGGTTCCGTCACCATAGTTCCAGGTGTAGGCCACCGGTGTTGCGGTGATCGTGACGCTTTGGCCCAGCATGGTGAGGTTGAAGGTTTGTGTGCTGGCTGTGGCCCAGACGTTGGTCTCCTTCCCGCGCAGGGTGTGGGGTCCTGGCTGGCTGCCGAATTCTGCAGCGGCGACCGGGGTGCGCTGGAATTCGTGGGCTATTTGACCGGCGATTTCGGCTAGGAGATCGCGGGGTTGCTCAGCGTAGACACAGACTGGACCTGAATGAAATGTCCAGATTAGTGGATCAAAAGCTGTGTCGGCAAAATACCAATACACGGAAACACCGGGCTTCCCGTCGGGCCCACCGTCACCAGTCGAACACGATGGCATGACCGAGGCGCATTCGACAAAAATGGTGCTGTCGCCGTCAGCGCAGGCAAGTCGCATTTCGTACACAAAGGAGTTTTGTGTGTCCGTTTGAGGACTGGGTGCGTAGCTATCGCTCCCGGGAATCTGCTCATATCCATCCACCTCGAGCGTGGCACCACTCCACCGTGGGGGTTCTTTGACCTCAGCGGGTAGAAGGCCCAGAGCAAAGCCGAACATCGAGGACAAGAGCAGAGTAGCGGTGCCAATGTGAAAGACGGGCTTCTTCATGGCTGATTTACCATTGGTTCAGCCGTGTGCGCCACCCACAGGTCACCATTGAACGAAGCAATCAAAATGTTTTTCTCCGCAATGTCTTGCGGGTAATCAAATGAAAGTGAGCCATCAGATTTGTAGTAAGAAACTTTGTTTTGGCGAACCAGAAGGAGAGCTTGGTAGGTTCCTTCGGGCGTCTCTACGAATGTGGTCGTTGATTGGATGACCACCATCTGACCGCCGACGATCCAGCCATTTTCCTTGTACCAAGCGCCGACTGGTTCACTGATTTGAGGACAAGTTTTGCAATCTGCATCACTGATCTCCATCATGGGGTCGGCGTCTCCTGTTTCGAAGGCGTAGCCGAGGGTGCTATACCAGTATTCAGCGAAGGAGAGCAGGCCTTCCTTGCTGAATTCTCTGGCTTTTGCGGGGAGAACCGGAAAAGGGACGTTTTGGGCTGGCCCTTCTGCCGTGGCTGGTTTGTAAACCACAGTCGTGGTTGGCGGCGAGGTTGAGGGCTCCGACGTGGCTGTGGGCGTGGTGGGTGGTTGGCTGCTGGTGCTCGGTGTCGATGCGCTGGAGCTTGGGTTTGTGGGCGACGATGTGCAGCCAGTGAGAGGCAGTATCGCGGCAAGGCAGATGGCTACGGCATAAGAGCGCAATCTTGACTGGTGCCGAAAACAGTTTGTCGTCGTTTTGGCGTTCCGACGTAGAAATTTGCTGCGGTTATCTTGCATGCTTGCCCCTACCCGTGGCGCGGTGTGGGCAGCGTCCTCGTCCTTGAGGTGGCTGCTCTGTGGCTTCTTAACAAGGTACACGCGGCGCGGCGTACCTGCTAGAAGTTATCCACAACTACAGATAATTCCTCTCCGAAAGGTCGTTCCGATGCCGATTTGGGAACCCGACCAAGTCATCCATTCCTCCACAGGCGGTTCAGTGTACTGAGCATTCACATTCCGCAGTAACTCAACCAAAATGTCAGTGCCTTCTTCTAGAATATATGTATGAACAACGCGGCAAAGATGCCAGAAACACAGGCATCCGATTCAATGGATTTCAGGGTTGGTGATCGTGTTCACCAACTCCTCAGCCTTGTCGCATCCCTTGTTCACTCCACTGAAAGAGTGGTTTTGGTAGATCACCGTGCGGGAATTTCTGTGTCATCGACTGGTTCTGGCGATGGATCTAGCGCTAGGGAGCAGATGCCCTTTGGTCTTGATCTAGGGACATTTTCTGATGCAGAGTCTCTTCGTTGGGCTCAAGACCTTGAGCAACTTGGCCGTATCCATCAAGGCCTGACGGTACAGTCAGCCGCTGACATCACTCAACGTGTTGATGCTGGCCGGTATGCGGCAACAGGTGTGCACGGGAGCGTGGATCTCCTTACTCAATCGCTAAAGATCAGTGCAGCCGAGGCTAGGCGCAGGATCGGTTTAGCCCAAACTTTGTTGCCGGCTCAAGATCTGATCACCGGTGAACGGATTCCTGTCACCGAGCAACAGATACTAAGCGAGGCCTTCTTCAAGGGTCAGCTCTCGGTAGAACAAACTTCGATGATCAGTAAGTTCCTGACAGAAGCCCGCGGTCTACTCAACGATGATCGGATCGATGCCCAGACGTGCAGCGACGTGGAAGAAACTTTGGTTGAGACGGGCATGGAGGAGGGCCCTGATTTTCTGCGGCATGCAGGTAACAGAATAATGTCGCATCTTGACCCCGACGGGCAAAAACCTACCCCAGGAGACTTGATAGCAAAGCAAGGGCTATTCTTCCGCAAGCCCCGCCGGGGGTTGATTCACTTTGATGGACATATGACGATCGAGCAATACGAGAATCTCATGGTCGCTATCGGCACCGCCACGAATCCCAACAAACACAAAGACATCAACACCATCAACACTCCAGAAGGCTCGGGCAACGACACCACAACTGCACCCAGCCATGACGGGCATGAGCAAGACGGGCAGTACACCGGTGAGAGGTCCGAATACGCGCAGGCAAGTACCGCGGAGAGCCCTGCTAGAAACGCCGCGGACAGCCCCGAAAGAAACTCCACAGGAAGTACTGCGCCTTCGGGAGATACTGTGCCCTCAACAGCTGACGATGACGTAGTCCCGGACACTAAGGACGAAACAAGCCCAGAATCCGACGGGCAGGAGCGCTTGTTCGATCAGCTGAGCGGCATCATTGGACTTATGGGGATGGCAGGAAACCCCTGCAATCCTCAGGACACCAGTCTTTTCACCGCTGCATCGTCGGACTCCGCAGACGAGCCAACCTTCCCAGAAACCCCAGAAACGCCAGACACCCCAGAAACCCCAGAAACTCCAGAAACGTCCGATCCGCCGGGTGTCCCGGAACCACCGACAGAACCGGATTCGGTTTCCGAGGATCACTCCCAAGCGCCTCCGGATGCGACCAAGATTTCCAGTCGTTTTGGGTTGCGGGGACAGCTCTGGCCACGGGTCTTGGAGCCGTGGGAGATCCCGCCCCGCCCACCCAACGCACCACCAGAGGCTGTGCCCCCGGTCTACGAGGGAGACAAGTGGTTTTGGTTCGCTCAACCCGGCACCACAACTCAAGGCTGGGCCACTCGACAAGAATCCGCTGCATCCTTTATGGCGACACTGCAACCAGAAACGAAGCAGCCAGATGACAGTGGGAATTCTACCGGTGGCCTGTTCAGTAACAGCGGCCCACTGATTGATCTAGATCCGTCAGAGGATCAAAACACAATGCCGAATGGCGCTCGACAAGAGCGGGTCGTGGAGGGGGTGCGGATCCCACCCCCTGGATCGGGGGAGATTCTTGATGAACTGGACAGTAGTGACCCAGCCAGTACCGACCCTGTCACCAAGGACACCCGAACCTATGGTCAAAAACTACTTGACGGGCTCCTGGATTGCGTAAAGCTCGCCGCTCGCACAGACAAACTACCGGTGAATGGCGGATTGAAGACTCAGCTTTTCATCACGGTCAGCCAAGCCGATATTGACCGTCAGGACGGCGCCGGCACAGCATTCACCACCTACACCGGCCCTGTATCACTAGCCTTGTTCGGTCAGTCCCTGTGCGATCCTGATATCACCCGGATCGGCATGGGCGAAGGGCAACAAATCCTTCGCCTCGGGAGAACTCAACGCCTCTTCACCGCAGCACAACGAAAAGTTCTCCAAGCTCGTGACCTAGGATGTTGCTTCCCAGACTGCACCATGGCAGCGCCTTGGACCGAGGCACACCACGTGATTCCTTGGCAACAGGGCGGAGAGACCAACATCGACAACGGTGCCCTTCTCTGTAGTCGCCACCACACCCTAATTCACCACAGCGATTGGGTCTTGGAAATTGTCAACGGAACGCCGACCTTCACTGCTCCGTACTTCATCGACCCCAGCCAAACACCACGTAGCAACACCTATCACCGTGGTCTCACCAAAAACATTCGCATCAGCAAGGGCTCGAAGCCCAACGGGCCCCGCGGATCAACCCGCAACGTGTAGCCCTCCTCGAGCAGCAGAGGGGCGCCGAAGTTCCGTATCCCCGAATCTGGAAACCCTGAAATTCGGAATCGCAGAACCACAGGGAAGCTGCGCCACAGAAAAGCAGAACGGCCCACTCGTAAGCGGGCCGTTCTGTTGAGTAACTATCAAATCAGTAATCACCAAATTACTAACTATCAAAATTCTGTGGTCACCCAAGGCATGCCCCGGATACTCATCACGGAGCGGCTAGTGCCCTACCACTGATGCCCGCAGCTTGCTGGTTAGATCCTGCAGAGTGCGCATTTCATCGTCCGTCAGGGCCACTTCCATCAGCTCCATGATCCGCTGCACATGTGCACGCCCCACGGTCTTCTGCTTAGCGGCACCCGTTTCGGTGAGTCCGATCAAAACACCACGTTTGTCGTCTTCGGCAGACTTGCGATGGATCAGGCCGCGCGACTCCAACCGGTCCACCATCCGCGAAATGCTCGGCTGGGTCAGTAGCACGTGCTCGTTGAGCTCGTTGAGTCGAAGCCAGCCGCTAGGACAGCGCGAGAGCTGGTACAAAATATCGTACTCTCGGCTGCCTACCTCCTTGAATACGGGCTCTTTCTGCAACTCACGCATCATGGCCACCTGCGACGTCAGCAGTGACTCCCATGAATCTGTAGCCAGTCTGCGGTGACTTTGTGTTGCCGAGGACATGTCACTTCACCCCTGATGCTGATGTGGAACTTTCGACGCCGGCTGCTGCCTGGGCGGCGGCGCGGCGGGCCTCGAAGGTGGGACCTTCGGGGACGGACGCGGGACGGTTCTTGGCGAACTCCTCGCGGAGTGTGGGCAGAACATCGGAACCAAAGAGGTCCAGCTGTTCGAGAACTGTCTTGAGCGGCAGACCTGCGTGGTCCACCAGGAATAGCTGACGCTGGTAGTCACCGAAGTAGTCCCGGAACGCCAGGGTCTTCTCGATCATTTCCTCCGGGCTACCAACTGTTAGTGGCGTCTGTGAGGTGAAGTCCTCCATGGATGGGCCGTGGCCGTAGACAGGTGCGTTGTCGAAGTAGGGGCGGAATTCATTGACGGCGTCCTGCGAGTTCTTGCGGATGAAGAACTGACCGCCCAAGCCAACAATGGCCTGTTCCGGGGTGCCATGGCCGTAGTGTGCGTAACGCTCACGGTAGAGGTTGATCAGCTGGATGTAGTGTTCCTTGGGCCAGAAGATGTTGTTGGCGAAGAAGCCGTCACCGTAGTAGGCGGCGATCTCGGCGACCTGGGGCGTGCGGATGGCGCCGTGCCAGACAAAGGGCGCAACGCCGTCGAGCGGGCGGGGCGTGGAGGTGAAGCCGCGCAGCGGGGTACGGAACTTGCCCTCCCAATTCACTACCTCTTCATCCCAGAGACGGCGCAGCAGTGCGTAGTTTTCAACGGTCAGTTCCACAGAATCTTGGTTGTTCTTGCCGAACCAGGGATAGACGGCGCCCATGTTGCCGCGGCCAAGAACAATGTCGGAACGGCCATCGGCGAGGTGCTGCAGGGTTGCGAAGTCTTCAGCAATCTTGACAGGATCGTTGGTGGTGATCAGTGTGGTGCTCGTGGAGAGGATGATTTTCTCCGTTTGCGCCGCGATGTAGGCCAAGATGGTCGAGGGAGAGCTGGGATAGAATGGCGGGTTGTGGTGCTCTCCGGTAGCGAAGACGTCCATGCCGATGTCTTCGGCGTGCTTGGCGATGGTAGTGATGGCCTTCAGACGCTCGTGTTCGGTGGGGGTGCGCCCTGTGGTCGGATCCATGGTGATGTCGCCGACGCTGAAAATTCCGAACTGCATGATCTGCTCCTTAGCTCCCGGGGTCCCCGGCAGGTATATGCGTTTGTATCTACTATATGGCTCAACCCGCGGGTCTCCCAATATGTTCCCAGCGAGGGACTGCGGTTAGCATGCTCACAGAGCTAGGTAGTCCAAGTTACAGTCTTCGTGGACGTAGGCCGTGGCAGTAGCGCGAAGTGACGTGGCGGGTGCCAGCATCGGCCTTGCGCCCACAGCTATAGCCACAGCCATTGTGAGTTTCGTGGTCGTGGTTGAGCTGACCAGCGGCATTCTGCAGAGCTACTACACGCCGCTGCTGACGAGTATGACGATCGCCGGCCGCGGGCAGCGGAGGGCTTGTGACGTCGCTGCCGCAGCCCGCTGACTCAGACGGGCACGGCAAACCGGGCTCATCAATGGTACGAAAATTGTGGGCGGGGCCTTCGTCTCCTGCAGCTTCGGTATTGTCTTGGCCGGGCAAGGCTCTGGGGTCACTGACAGCGGACGCTTGTTCAACGGCTGCTCCATTGGTGGGGTACATGATGGTGTGGGCCATTTGCGGTGTCACCGCACTCGTGGCTGCGATCGCGCTGTACATTATGCCGACGGTTTCCTCCAACAGAGAGCGCCTCCGGATAGTTCCGGGACCGACACGCAGGCTTCCAAGTTCGCCGAAGAAGTGCTCCGATACCCTGTTGAAGGCGAACACGACCGCGAGTCCACATGCAGCCAAGGCTCTGAAGCAGCTAAAACTTTGCCAGAACTCATACCTTGGTGGCGCAGAAGAAATCTGGAACGACACATTCATGATCAACTACAACGGGGCGCCGCCACCGCCGCCGCTGTCGCCACCGAGTCACTTTCCGGGTCGAGGGGTACCGGGGCTTGCGCCTCAGCCAGGCAATGGGAGGGCACTATTTATTGTTCTCGACTCGGTGGCCGTTGTATTGGTTCTTACTCTGATCGCTCTGTTTGAGTGGGTCATTCCCGCATTGATAAAGGGAAGCAATGAGGGTGATTCCCTAACGACGCCGACCGCGAGCCAGTCGGCGTCGAGCGCACCGAGCCGCGAGACGGCAATGGAGCCGAACAACGTAGCCCGAAATAGAAGCTGACCCGAGCGAGGCACCAACAGATGCAGATGCCGATACCAATGCAGAGACCGATGCCGCAGATCAGGTGCCTGCTGGTGCAATAGCCCTGCCAGCTAGCCGGGATGCATTGAACGGGCCCAGTGACATCCCAGAGAATGAGGGATCCGTTGTTCTCCAAATTTGTCACGGGGGGTCTTCATGCCAGTACCTGAAGTCGTGGGACTACGACGGCACCCCGCACCGGGTAGGCGTCAGCTGCCACAAGAGTTACTGGGACGCCAACCCCGGAACGTTTGAAAAGCTGGCCAACTCCTACCGCATCAACACGTGGAAGCAATAAGCACCAGGTGCGTGAGCTGATACAAAAGCGGGGGTTTTGGCCGATGCTGTTGTCCGGCCCCCCCTCTTCATTCCCTCTTCCTCGTTCATCGGGGGC